>CAZZGN010000057.1:0-7706 GCA_964654165.1 uncultured Methanosarcinales archaeon
ACAGCGTTTAAAAAAAGTTCTTTTACTCTTTTTTTGAGAACTTCATACTTATCTTCATGTTCAGGACTAATTTTAAAAAATTCCCTGTCAATTAATTTTCCATCTATGAAAAGTTTTCTTGGGTTTAATTCTTCTATTGTAGAAAAACCTAAACCTATCAAAGCTTTCTTTTCAGAAGCGAAGGCTTTACTAATTCTGTCGTAGAATAATGGTTTCACGCCCAATATATCTCTGGCCAGGATTAGTTTGTTGTCTTTATAGTATGCAAAAGCGTAAACGCCGTCTAATAGATTCAATACTTCTTCAATTTCTATTTTTTCTAGAAGTTTGAAGATTGTGTCTGCGTCGTTTTTTGCTTTTAATTTGTATTTTTCATTTAATTCTTGCCAATTGTAAATTTCACAATTTGCTGCGAAAATTCCTTTCTTTTTTAATGGCTGAGATACATTCCCAACAATCTTATGTAGTCTATGTCCAATGGTCAACTCTCCAAGTTTTTTGGTATTTTTCCCATCTATACCTCTATCTTTCATTAATTCTAATCCTTTCTCTATTTGTCCTTTTTCAGCGTTGAATATTCCAAGTATGGCGCACATAGTGAAAAGAGAATTAAGAGTTGTTTATAAAAGATACGTAAAAAAAGAAAATAAAATTAACCCCAGATAAATTCCGGAGGTCTGTTTATATCATTTACAATAATGGTGACTTCTGTACTTGCTTCAGCTTCGCCATCACTTACAGTTACTGTAACAGTATATGTTCCTGCGTCGTCATATGTTGTTGTATACGTTGCTGAGGTCATCCAACCACTAAACGAGGTCGTTAATTCATCTCCATCAAAGGCAACAACTTCAATTACAACATCTTCACCTTCGTCAACTGTTATATCTGCAATTTCTTCAATTGTTGGAGCGGAGTTTGTTCCTTGTACAGTAACTGGCACTTCCATTGAGACAGTTTCTTCTCCATCAGTTGCTATCACAGTTATTGAATAAGTACCTACATCTCCTGATGAGGTCTGCCAGGTTCCATCAACAAAAGGTTCTTCATAAGAAACTGTAACTTCATCACCATCTGGATCGGAAGCTGTTATTACAAGTTCAATCAATTCACCTTCTAGAGCGATTATGTCATAAGTTACTTCTTCCAATATGGGGGCCCTATTAACATGAATAACAATAACATTGACATCTTTTGTTGTAGTGTGTTTTCCGTCTGATGCACTTATTGTTACAACGTGCTCTCCTGCATCATTGTATGTTGTTGTATATATTGTTGAGGTCATCCAACCTGAATATTCAACGGAAATCTCATCATCATCTTCATCAGAGATAGTTGATTCAATTACGACATCTTCACCTTCGAGAACTGTTATTGTTTCTTCAGCATCTATTGTAGGAGCAGCATTACCCTTCATAATTTTAATCAAAGCATACATCTCTGTGTCAACTTTTCCATCGCTTGCAGTTATCATGACAGTATATTCACCTTCATCTCCAGAAGTGGTTTGCCATTCACCATTTCCATCTAATGGGTGTGAAAATGTAAGGTCTATTGTGTCTCCATCAGGATCCTTAACTTCTAAATCTGCAAAACTTATAAAATCGCCTTCAAAGTATTCTTTTGTTATGGCATATTCTATTTCTGGTTCTTCTTCAATGATCTCTTCAACATCATCTCCAATTACAATGATTTCTGATGTTGTTTCGTTATCTGGTGTACCTATTATGATATCTACTGGCAAGACTTCTTCTTCAACCGTTTCACATATTACAATAGGTTTCTCATCTTCTCCACAATATCCTGCAAGAGGATCTGTCTGTGTGCAGCCAGCGAAAAGAAGACTAAATACTATCAATATTACAAATAAATATTTCATTAATCCCACCTCGTATACTTTTATCTATGAATATACTTATTTTCAGGCTTTAATCATATATAAACTTTACGGTGGTTACAGAGAATTTTTACTTTAAAATAGTACAGCTCATAAGCTCTCCAATAAGGTAACATGATCCTGTTACAAGAATCTTATCGTTTTTTTGTGCTTCTTGTTTTGCTTTTTTTAAAGCTTCTACGGGATTTTTTTCAATCTCATAGGGAATTTTTGTTAAGGAAGAAATATCTTCTGGATTAGAAGCTCTTTCCAAATTTACGCTTGTGATTATAAATTTGTCAGTAAAACTTTCAAGATTTCTTATCATTCCAAGCTTTTCTTTATCGTTCATTATAGAAATAATTGTTATTATCTTCCCTTTTTTTATATTTAGCATCTCTTTTGAAAGTACTTCAGTGGCATGTAAGTTGTGTGCACAATCGAAGATCAAGTTTTCTTCAATATAATCAAATCTACCTCTTAGTTGTACATTCATTAAACCTTTTTTTATTTGTTCATCATCAATGCCAAGTTTTTTCGCAGCTTCAACAGCTAAAGAGGCGTTTTTCTTCTGAAAATTACCTCTAAGATTCGTTGAGTAATCTTTTTTTTCAGGGATTATTAGGGGCGAATTTTTTTCGGCAGCAATTTTCTTAATGATAGTTAATCCCCCATTGTCTACCATTGTTATAATAGGAACGTTCTCTTTGATTATTCCAGCTTTTTCTCTTGCAATTTCTTCTATTGTATTTCCAAGATATTCTTTATGCTCTAATGCTGTGTTTGTTATGATTGAAATTGAAGGAACAATAATGTTTGTAGCATCTAACCTTCCACCTAATCCAGTCTCAATAACTGCATAATCAACATTGTTCTCAAAAAAATAAAGAAATGCAATAGCCGTCTTTAATTCGAAGTATGTAAGATCTTTAGAAAAAGGTTCTATTTTTTTGTATAAAGCAAGAACATTTTCTTTGCTTATCATTTTGTTGTTTATCTGTATGCTTTCTCTGAAATCAACTAAGAATGGACTAGTAAACAGCCCTGTTTTAAATCCAGCTTGTATTAATATCGCTGTTATCATTGAAGAAACAGAGCCTTTGCCATTTGTGCCTGCAATATGTATTGTTTTAATCTTTTTATGAGGGTCATGAAATTTCCCCATAACTTCATTCATTCTTTCCAACCCAAGCTTTGTCTTTGACTTATCCCTGTTGAAAATATTCTCTAATAACTTGTCATAATCTTGCATTTCATTTGAGAAAAGGAATATTTATATAAAAGTTATTCTTATTTGCGATTATGAGGGGGAAGTTTATAGTTATTGATGGATCAGATGGTAGTGGCAAGGGAACACAGACTGAATTAGTTATCAAAAGATTAAGAAATGCAGGAAAAAACGTGCATAAATGCGATTTTCCACAATACGACAAGTTTTTCGGTAGGATGGTTGGAAAATATCTAAATAATGAATTTGGAGACGCAACAAAAGTTGACCCTTATCTTGCTTCTTTGATATATGCAGGAGATAGGTGGCAGTCTAAAGATGAAATTAAAAAAGCACTAGACGAAGGCAAGATTGTTATTGCAAATAGGTATGTTCCTTCAAATATGGCTCACCAAGGGTGCAAACTAGAAAACAAGGATGAATTTTTTTCTTGGCTTGAAAATTTGGAATACAATGAATATGGGATTCCAAAACCAGATTTGGTAATAATATTATACGTTCCTGTTAATATTTCACAAGAACTTGTGGATAAAAAAGATAAACGAGATTATACAAATATGAAAAGAGACGGACATGAATCTGATAAAGAATATTTGTCTAAAACAGCAGAACTGTACAAAGAATTGGCAATAAAAAACAACTGGCTGTTGATAGAATGTGTCAAAGATAATAAACTTCTTTCAAAAGAAGAAATTAATAATCTTATATGGAACGCAATTACTGAATAATTAGTTTAGGAAATTCTTTTATACATATTTCTTTTATTGTCTCAATGAATTTTTTTGTGGGTGCAGAAATATTCTTTAAATTCGTCCTGCACCCCTCAGGATTAAACGATTTAATAATCCAAATACAATTTAAGTCTCTTATCTCTTTTCCAATTTCAATTATGTCTTCTTTCTTGAATATTAAAGAAGGAATTATTTTTGTTATAATTGTGATGTCCTTGTTGTATTTTCTTAATATTGAAAAGGTTTGTTTTATATCTTTAATTGTTTCTGCACTCATCTTGAAGAATGTTTGAGATTTTGTTATTTTTTCAAAAATCCCCTCATTTAATGGAGAATTCAGTCCTATTTTTATTTCATCTATTAATTCAGATTTTAGCAAAGAATTGATTATCTCAGGTTTTGAGCCGTTTGTTTCCAATACTATCTTCAATTTTTTTTGCCTTGCAAACCTGGCAATTTCCAACAATGCTTGTCTTTGAAGTGTGGGTTCGCCACCTGTGAATACAATATTTTCTATTTGTTCGAGATTTAATTCTATGTCTTTTTTTAAATCTTTTAAGAAAATTAAATGCTCGTTCTTAAATTCATATAACGAAGAAGAATTACAATACGAACATTTAAAGTTACATCCAGAAAAATAAACAATATATGATTTTTCTTTTATCTTGAGAAATTCCTCATCAAAATTGGCAACATAAGCCTGCATTATTCAACCTCTTCTTTGGCCTCCTTTTCGAAGAAGTCATTTAATGATTTATTTTGCATCATAGTTTCAAATTTTATTTTTGTCATGTCTATCTCCCAGTTGAGCCGAAGCCGTTTTTTCCTCTTTCAGATTCGTCTAAAGCATCTGCTTCTTCAATTTCCGCAGATATGATTGGCTGTATCAAAGCCTGTGCTATCTTATCTCCTTTATTAATTTCAAAATCCTCATTTGATGTATTAAGAAGAACAATCATCCATTCTCCCCTATAACCTGCGTCTATAACACCTGCCATTGTTTTGATGCCTCTTTTAGCGGCATTTCCTGACCTGTCCCATATCAAGGCTACACTTCCTTGAGGAAAAGAAGAGGATATACCTAATTTTACAGTTCTTCTTTCACCAGCATTTAGTATGAGGCTTTCGCACGAATAAAGATCCATTCCTGCATCTCCCTCATGTGCGTATTGTGGAATTATTGCATCAGAATTGAGTTTATTGAAAGTTATTTTCACCATATCAATGAGCTTATTTTAATCTTGTATATAAAGAATTTGGAGATTAATAATATATTACGAAACCTATATTATGCATCCCCTTTAAACTCAAAAACAGAGGAGAGATTGTCATGAACAATCATTCCAGATATGGCATCTATTTTTATATTTAGGACGTGAAACGTTTTTGTTATAAATGTAAAGTTCCACACTAAGCCCTCTTTAATTTTTTGTAGTATGAAGAAAGATTTGTCAGTTGGATGATGAGAGTATTTCTCTTTTATGAGATTGTTTACATTCAGCATGGCATTTTCAAAATCTGTTTTGACTACCTCAAGTTTTAGTTCTTCAATATGGTTGTTATCTTCTTTGAATGTTTCAGATTCAGGATTTAATGTGATTGATTTAGTTTGTTCGTTAAAAACAAAAGTAATTACCTTTTTTGAATCAGGGTTATAATAACCAATCTGCCATTCGTCTTTGTTTGTTTCATCTAACATCTTGAAAAGATGAACAAGATAGCATTTTTCGTTCTCTTTTTTCCATTGAGAGAATTCTTCACTTTTCTTCAAATCTTCAATAGTTTTCTTGATATCCATGAGAAGAAGTGAAAGCATATGTTATTTAAGCTTTTTTGTTTGATTTTGTTGTGTTTATCATGTGATGAATAGAATTTTCTATCTTTGAAGGATTTTTAACATATTTAAGAATCAAATCAGGAGCAGCTTCATCAGCGCTGTGTAATGTTATATCTCCTGTACTCCATAATCTGTTCCATAAATTTACATGTGTGGAAATATTGATTATTTGATGATAGGGCATTGATTGTCTTTTTACCTTTATGATTTTAATCTCTATAATTACATGACTTTCAAAAAAACGATACGTTGTAAAATACATCACTGTTATTTTTGCTATTAAGGGCAGGATAGAAGCTATTAAGGTAAACACAACAATTGAGATGATTATAATTCGTGTTGCAAGATCCCATTGTACAAACATGTTGAGAACAAAATATGCCCCAAAAAGCACTATTGAGAAAGGGATTGTTAAAAGAATATTCCTTATGAAAGTTGGAAGTAAAGCAACAATAATTCTCGGTTTTGCTGTGTGTAATGTTTCCATATTGATGTTTATTTGTTTAGAAGTTAAATAGTTTTTGGTTAGAATGGGGCCGCCGGAATTTGAATCCGGGTTAGAAGCTATTCTGAGATGAAAGGAAGTCTTCCGTCTTCCCCGAGCTCCAGTGATAGCCATACTACACTACGGCCCCCGGTAAGCAGTTGAAACTATGTTTTTTATTTAAACCTTACCTCAATTTCGCCTTTTAGTATAGAATGGAAAAGTTTATTAAGCATGGGCATTATTAAAGGACCATTAGAGGTACATCAAGAAACCTCCTAATCGCAGGTTATCTCCCCTGCTAGTCGTTATAATGATAAGGTTTCTATAAAAATTAGGAGGAGTTATAAAATGAAAGGAAATTTTTTTGCTTTTGTACCAATATATCTTGGAACCATAGCAATGCAAATTATTATCCAGCCAGATTTAAATAATAAGACATCAGGAATTGGCTTGTTATTTATTGCTTTGTTTTTACATAAATCAATTAACGGATGATACTTACTTAATATTAGTTTATGGAACTTATAAAAGTAGAGGGAACTTTATTATTTAAGGGGGGTTCTGTGGATAAGTTGGCTTATACTGTTGAATAAAGAGACAGTTTCCTTTTCAACATTCATCCCTGAAAGCCATCCAACAGATGCACGGAAAGAAAGTTCATTTTGTATCTTATTTTTATTCATGTATTTACATCCTATTTCTTTATGTTCCTCACCATCTTTTAACTCACATAGTAGGATGTCTTTATATTTTAATTTCAAATCCTTTTCTTCGTCTTCAAATATTACTCTTTGAGTTGTAAGAAACAATGAAAAATGTTTACTAAATGTGAAATAACTAATATCCAATTCTTTAGACTTAATAATTTTCACATCTCTTGTGTCTATTATCTTTTCATCTTTTAATAGCTTTACCATTACTAACCCCCACCAATATGAACACTGTTAATCTTTATAAACCTTCTTGCAATAAGGTTGTTGATGTGATTTTCGTCTCTCCTTATTCAACAAATAATACCTCTACACAAGTGTATTCTGTTGGTTCAACGAGTGCTTTTACCCCTCTTAGAGAATATGTGTCTTCTCCATTTTTTAAATTTCCTGCTTTTAGGAAATCATTGAAATCTTTCATCCCGCTTGTTACACAAAGAAACATTTTAGTTATTTTATTATCTAAATAATCCATTTGCAATTCAAATCGGTTTTTTGTATATGTTATCGAAGTTTCCATATCAAACATTTCCCTTTGTTCTTTTGTCGGTTCATATTTAGAGGTTGGTTCTCCTAAAATTTCTTTAATTTCTATAGGGGATTTACCTATTAATAGAGGAATATTAAACTCTTGGTTTATTATCTCCTTTGAAGAAACAGCTTCTGGAGAACTTTCTTGGGTAGAAGTATCTGTACATCCAACAACAAAAACTAGCAACATCAACATTATCCCGATTATTATTATTTTATTCATATTTCTTCTAACAATTTTTTCTTCTTCTCCTGAAATTCCTTTTTTGTTATTATTCCTTCATCTACTAATTTCTTTAATTTTTT
>CAZZGN010000058.1:0-7640 GCA_964654165.1 uncultured Methanosarcinales archaeon
GGGTATCTTTGTATTCTTCAGGAACTGAATTTTTTACTGAGATTTCATCATCTTCTTTATAAGATTGGATTATCATAACCCCCAAATCTTCAATTAATCTATCGATGGATGCATGGCCTAACTTTAAGGGATCCATTGCAGCATCATTATAATAAAAATACCGTTCTTCAGTGTTACTTCCAAATAATTCAAAGTGCATAAAATAAAGTAAAAAGAAAGAATATAAAAAACTACCTAAAAATCATTAGGCGTTAATAAATTCAAACTTGTAGTTTTTGGATCTACTTTTGTTTCCATTCCGACAAGACACTTGACTTCGATTTTTTCTGCTGTCATTACTAAGTTTTTATCGATTTCACCGTCGAAGACAATTGCATAAACCCCTCCACTAAGACTTTTAATTGTAGTTTCTAATTCCGAAAAAGGAACTTTACCTAAAATTGCAAGTTTAGGGTCTAAGATATAAGCACCCCTAGTTCCAATCAAATCTTCCAACATAGTTTCGAATTTTTTCTTAACGTCGTCGGAAACAACTTCTTTCTGCTGTGGGGCAGGTCTTGGAGCAGATCTTACATCTCTTTGAATTGGTCTTCTTGTATCTGGTCTTTGAACTGTCCTTCTAATTTCAGGTCTTTGTTGAGGTCTTTGCTGAGATCTTTGTTGCTGTTGTTCGTCCTTTGAAGAAATTTCTAATTTCATTTGCTCTGCAGAAATTCTTCCTCTGAGTGCTTTGTGAATTTCTTTTTTTGTTATCTCTTCAACTTCCTTACCATCAGGTGCTTTGCAAACAAAATCAACTTCAGCAACATTCAACATTTCTTTTATGATTAAATCTCCACCTCTGTCTCCATCGACAAAAACAGTTATGATTTTTTTCTTCGAAAGATCAATAACAGTCTGAGGAACTGATGTACCGTTAATGGCTATAATATTCTTAAAACCATGTTTAAGTAATGTCAATACATCTGCTCTTCCTTCAACAATAATTATTTCATCACTGTCATCTATAGCTGGTCCTGCAGCCAATCTTTCTCTGCCATATTCTTGAATTTCCATGACTCTAACTGAATGGCTAACTTCATCTGCAAGTTCCTGACTATCTGGAAGAACATTGTCCATCATATCTTTCAATAATTCCTTAGCTCTCTCAATTACAAATGATCTTTTTGTTATTCTTACATCTTCTATTTTCTGCACTTTAATTTTAGCATTGCATGGACCTATTCTTTGTATGATTTCCAAAGCAGCTCCAACAATAGAAGTTTCAGCTTTATCAAGAGAAGAAGGAATAATTATTGTTCCTTTTGTTTTTCCTGTTTTTGTATCTACATTGACTTCAATTCTGCCAATTCTGCCTGATCTTTGTAATTCTCTAAGCTCTAAATCTGCTCCTAACAAACCTTCTGTTTGACCAAAAACAGCACCTATTACATCCGGCCTATCAACGATACCGTCAATTTCGATTGTTGCGTGAATAATATATTTTGATGATACTGGGCTAATTTTCCCCATTTTCTTTACCTCCGTCACTACGTTTAATCAAAACCATTAGAACAAGCTTCTAAATCTATTACCTAATCAGGTAATCTTATCAATGAACAATAAATGTGATGAATGATGAATATTAAGCTTGTCTATGCGATTATGATTCGATGAATATGATATGTCGCCCGTGACACTAACTCCCAAACTCATAGCTTGATTTTATCGTGAGCTCCGTTGAGTACTCTCGTGACGGGCTGTAATACGCAAGAGTGGCTCCATATCATCGCTTTTTCAAGCGAAAATGCTCAATGAAGAACCAATTTGCATACTTTTTTATACGTTTGGGGAGGTTAGCTAGATTTATATAGTTTGTGATTTTTGATTCTTTTCTATATAGAAACTATTAAATTTCTTTATAAGTTAATATGGAAAAATATTCAGTTCTTGTAATCAAAAATCGCTCTGTCCATCAAAAAAAGAAACCCCTCTGTCATATCATGGGGTCGCCCGTTTATCTTTTCAAAGAACAGATTAGCAAACCTCTCACGAACATATCCTTCTTCCAAGCCATCGTGAAGATCTTTTATAAATTTGGTATACCTAATTATGGTTTTTTCAACCTCTTTGCCCATGTTTCCTGTACGCTGTCGTGACACATCTATTTCGTCTGCTATATCCTGATATTTTTTCTTCTCCGCATAATGCTGTAAGTAAATCTCAACCTTTGTAGGGAATACCATTGATAATATATTATCCACAGAAAGTTTATTATTGTGATATGCAATAATGTCCTCGGAGATTTTCTTGTACCATAATTCAGCTTTCTCTGTTAAATCTTGTGTGTAGAATACTCTTAACTCAACTAATTTGTCTTCAATGGACATATCTTTAAAATCCATAAGAGAGAAGGAAGGGAAGTATATTTATAAATTTATCTTTTTTAATCACTTTTAAGTAAAAAAACAAAACTAATATAAACACTTAAACTGTTCTTTTACACATGCCAAAAATAACCAGAGAGAAATTCAAAACTTACGGAAATGTATTTGATGGATTTACTTTAAGAAATTTATTCAAACTAGAAAGTCAAGGTTATTTTGAAGAACCATTAACGCCCGTAGCCTTAGGAAAAGAAGCAAACGTTTTCTCAGCGAAAAGAAAAGACGGAAAAAAGGTTATTATAAAAATTTACAGGTTAGAAAGCTGTGATTTCAATAAGATGTTTGATTTAATAAGATGTGACGACCGTTATCAAAATATAAGCAAAAACAGAAGAAATGTCATATTTGCATGGACACAAAGAGAATATAGAAATCTTCACAAAGCTAGAGAAGCTGGTGTTGCAGTTCCCACACCATTACATTTTTTTCATAATATTCTAATTGAGGAATTTATTGGAGATGAGGAGCCTGCTCCAAAATTGAAAGATTCTAATGTTAACCGCACTTTTCTAAAAAAAACTATAGACAATATGAAAAAACTTAATGACGCTGATTTAGTTCATGGAGATCTTTCATCCTTCAACATCCTTAATTGGAGAAACGACCCAATCTTAATTGATTTTTCACAAACAACAGAGAGAAAAAGTATGCATTTTGAAGAATATTTAGAAAGAGACATTAGTAATGTGTGTAAACATTTCAGAAAAGTTGGTATAAAAATCGATGAAAATGACGTCCTGAAGAAGATAATGGGGAAAAATATTTAAAGACACATCAACATATTCAATTAAAAAGGGGTGAAAAATTGCATTTTGAGGTATTAGAGTATCTAAAGAAGTATAGGCATAAATTTGAACTCGAAATTCTGAAAAATGAGCTTCTAAAAGCCGGCCATTCTAAAGAAGATATTGAGGAAGCCGCAAATGAATTATTAGAACTAGACAAAAATTCGATAACAGAAGATGTCCCGTTGTTTCCAAGTCCAGAAGATACTCATAAACCAGCAGAAAAAATTGAACCAGTGCAGAAAAAAGAAAATCTAGATCACCCTGGCAAGAAAGACATTCGGCATTATTATACTCCTCGTAACCTCATAATATTGCTAACAGGAATTGCAGTAATAGTCTGGATTGTCATTGTTTATGTATTTCTCTAAAAGCGAATATTTTTAAACAATTAGATTCTCCTCAAAAACATGGAAGAATACTCTTACTCATTAAAAATACCGAAAGAAAGGGTTGCTGTACTTATAGGAAAAAACGGCGAAACAAAAAAAGAGTTAGAAGAATCAACTTCAACAGAGATAGATATAGATTCTAAAGAAGGTGATGTAACTTTAACTGGTGCTGACGCAATCCAGCTTTACACAGCAAGAGAAATTATAAAGGCAGTTGCTCGGGGTTTTAATCCAGAAATTGCAAAAAATCTTTTAAAACAGGATTATACTTACGAACAAATTTCAATCAAGGATTTCATAAGCAATCCCAATCATTTAGCCAGATTGAAAGGTAGAGTTATAGGCACAGAAGGAAAATCAAGAAAAATGATTGAAGAACTTTCTGAAGCTGACATTTCAGTATATGGAAAAACGATAAGTATCATTGGAAGAGCAGAAAATGTTGACACAGCGAGACGCGCAATTGAATCTTTATTGTCAGGAAGTCCGCATGCAAATGTCTATAAATGGCTGGAAAAACAGAGGAGAATCTTAAAAAAATCTCAATTGGAATCTTAATTCTTACATATATATTTATAAAAGAGTCATCATTACTTCTTGTTTGATGAAGTATAGCACGTTAAAGTGGTTGGTAATTGTTCCGTTAATATTTGCGAGCAAAATCTTATTCTCACAATCATATAAATCTATTGCAGATAAAGTTATGGAATCTGGAGTATATGACTCAATAAATGAAAGATATGTAAAAAATATAACAACTACAGAAAGATTTAGTAAAAGTGATGGATCTTATGAAGCAACAAACACGCGAAACCAAATAATAGTGTATGATAACGGAAACAAAACATTCGAAAAGGAAGATGATGTGTTATATATTACATCTATTTCTTCTATTGTATATCACGAAAGGATGGGTAAGGCAAGAGAAGTAAAAAAAATTAAATTTTTGTATAACCTCAATAAAGATGGAAGTTCTTGTGAATGGACCAGTGAAGGATGTGAACTTCCAAAAACAGAACAAGAAGAACATCTTAATAATCAACTTGCTACAATTAACGCAAAACTTTGAATTTTCTATCAAAAATTGTTTACAACCTAGTTTTTACAACAACAAAACATATAAATAACTGTTTTGCTCAAATTAAGTTATGGAAGAAAACGGAAGAAGGAAAACTGCAGTAGAAATGGCCGAAAAACAGAGAGATATCTCTATTTCTGAGTTTTTCGCAAAAAATCGTCATTTACTAGGTTTTGACAATAAGAGAAAAGCATTATTGACGACTGTAAAAGAAGCTATAGACAATAGTTTAGATGCATGCGAAGAAGCTGGAATATTGCCAGAACTGGCAGTTGAATTGATAGATATGGGGGATGATCGTTTTAGAGTCATCGTAGAAGACAACGGTCCAGGCATAGTTAAAAAACAAATCCCCAACATTTTTGCAAAATTATTATACGGAAGCAAATTCCATAAACTATCTCAATCACGTGGTCAACAAGGAATAGGTATTTCAGCTTCTGTAATGTATTCACAGATGACGACTGGAAGACCAGCAAAGATTGTATCAAAAATTGCACCTGATAAACCTGCACATTATTATGAATTACATATAGACATGCAGAAAAACAAACCAGAGATTTTGAAAGACGACGAAATAGACTGGCCAAAAAATCACGGAACAAAAATTGAGCTTGATTTAGAAGCGACATACCAAAAAGGGCAGCAATCAGTTGATGAATACCTAAAACAAACTGCAATAACAAACCCTCATACTACTATAATTTATACAAATCCTAAAGCAGAACAAATAATTTTCGCAAGGGTAACTGAAAAACTTCCCGATGAACCAAAAGAAATCAAACCTCATCCTTATGGTGTGGAGTTAGGATTAATGCAGAAAATGCTCAAATGGACTGAATTAAGAACCCTACAAAGTTTCTTAACAACAGAATTCTCAAGAGTTACAAATGGAACAGCCAAAACAATTTGTGAAAATGCTCGCTTACTTCCAAATATGAAACCAAAAAATGTAACAAGAGACATGGTTGAACAATTAGTTAGAGGCATAAAAGAAACAAAAATTATTTCTCCACCAACAGATTGCATTTCTCCAATTGGAGAGGATTTATTATTAAGAGGATTAAAAAAAGAAGTAAATGCAGAGTTCTACACAGCTGTAACAAGACCTCCCTCTGTTTATAGGGGCAACCCATTTCAAATTGAAGTTGCAATGGCATATGGCGGTCAGCAATTAAGTGAGGGTCCTGTAAATGTTCTTCGTTTTGCAAATCGCGTTCCATTACAATATCAACAAGGAGCTTGTGGTATAATAAAAGCAATGGCTTCCACGTCGTGGAGAGGTTATGGATTAAGCCAAAGCAACGGTTCATTACCTCAGGGTCCAGTAACAATTGCAATCCATATAGCTTCTGTCTGGGTTCCGTTCACATCAGAAAGCAAAGAAGCAATAGCTCACTATCCTGAAATTTTAAAAGAAATGAGATTGTGCATCCAAGAATGTGGAAGAAAACTTGGAAGTTATATCAATAAGAAAAAACATGTAGGAAAAGAACTGCAAAAAAGAAGTTATATTGAAAAATATATCCCGCATGTTGTTGAAAGTTTAGCTGAATTAATAGGATTAACAAAAGCCGATCAAGAAAGAGCAAAGGATGATTTAAAAAATCTACTTGAAAAGACTCGGGGAAAATTAGATGATATGAAATTTGATCCTACACAAAGTGAAGAATTTGATGAAGAATTTGCAGATATAGGGAAGGAAGAACAGCAAACTTTGATAGGTGATGAAGATGAGTAAGAAAAATGTTGTAAATGAAATCAAAATCATCGCCCGAAATATTTATTCTAAAATAATAAAAAAAGAAACTCCTTCAGTTGAAAGTCCACTTCGTTCTTTACAAAACGTCGAATACAATAAAAAAGACGGTTATTTCAAAATGCTCGGAAAAATGAAAGAGCGTACATTAACAGCTTCTACGATAAAAACATTCGCGCAAACATTGAGAATGATGGGATTGAGCAAGAGTTTAGTTGAATCTGATGATATTGCAACGAAAAGAGAAGCATATTATGTAAGCAAAAATTGGGGAGATGCTAGGTTTAAAGAACAACCTGAATCAGATTCTGTTATGGATGATGTTGAAGCTATGCTTATGGTAAATAGAGAGCAATTAGGTTTTTTACCCGAAGAAAAAGGTGGAGATGTAGCAGGACAATTAATTGTTGTTGACCACGATCAAGACACTAAAGCTGAAATTAAGATAGACTGCACAAAAATGGGTTCTGGTGCTTATTCCATACCATCTTCTGTTGAAGATCTTAAATTCGAAACTAAAGCAAAATTTATTCTAGCAATTGAAACAGCAGGTATGTTTCAACGTTTAGTCAAACACAATTTCTGGAAAAAACAGAATTGTATTTTGATTTCTTTAGGTGGAGTTCCTACAAGATCTTGTAGACGTTTCATAAGAAGGTTAGCTGATGAGAAAAAAATCCCTGTTTATGTTTTTACAGATGGTGATCCTTACGGTTACACAAATATTTACAGAACTCTAAAAGTTGGTTCAGGTAATGCAGCACATATCAATAAATATTTCTGCGTTCCTCAAGCCAAATTCATAGGTGTAACACCTCAGGATATTATTGATTACAAACTACCGACACATCCTTTGAAAGAAGTGGACATAAAAAGATTAAAAGACGCAATAAAAAATGATCCTTTTATACAATCACATAAAGAATGGACAAACGCCTTGCAATTACTTATGAAATTAAAAAAAAGAGCAGAACAGCAGGCATTGGCTGCTTGGGGATTGAATTATGTTATTGAGAAGTATCTTCCTGATAAGAAACTATTAGAGAAACACGATGCAGCCCTAAAAGCTAACAAGGTTGTTTCAGCTAGAGTAACAGGAAAGACAGCCGATGAGAACACAGATGACTTCATTGAAGTTCCAGATGAAGCAATAAGATTAAAAGCAGTTGAGTTAGGATATAAGATTAAGAAGAGGATGGA
>CAZZGN010000059.1:0-7549 GCA_964654165.1 uncultured Methanosarcinales archaeon
GTATCGTTAGGGTGGGAAGAAAAGAAAAATTAAAATTTGGGCGAAGCCAAGCAACAAGGTATTGAATGGAAAAGTATTGAAGAACTTAAGGAAGTTACTTTGTTTCCCAAAGATATTATAAATTTCATTGAAAAAGATATGAAGAATAATTTTCAAGACAATATTATTTATTTACCTGCTGATGTTGATTTGTAGTTGAAAGTTAAATTAAAAAGGTGTTTAAGATGTAGTGGAATTAGTAACTATTCCATAATAACAACACAATCGAAAGGTTTAAATAGTTTTAATTTGTGTGGAGATCATGACAAATTTGAAAGATAAATTGAAAAATCCCAGTAGAAGAGATGTCCTTAAGTTTCTTGGATTAACTTTTGGGGCTGGTTTTGTTGGGGCTGCTACTGTAAGATGTTGCTCTGATGATGAAGATCCTTCCAGAGGAGGTTATTCTGGGAATGTTGGAGATGATGATAGTTTTGATGGGGAAGAACAATATTTTTGTGAAGGCATGGAGGTTAACCCTGCAACAAAAATTCTTTCTCCACAACATAATGCAATATATTATACTTCTCCTATACTCAATCTTAATGGGAATAAAACACATTCAGGAAAAATTTCCTTAGATGATGAATTAATAAATCGTTGCCCTGGCGAAATGCTAGAAGATGTCTCAACTGGTGTGCATCATCTTTCTTTTTATAGGGAAGGTAATGTCGTTGATGAAGTTACATTTAAAATAGATAGTGAAGAGAATATAATTAATTCAAGAAATATAACCGAACTACCTACTGAATATGAATTAAATAATAATGGAAATGGTTCAACTTTGGTTAGTTTAAGAGTAGAAAATAACGGAGATAGAGTAAATTTGCTTAGATTTTATGGAAGCCAACAACCTGATTTACAAAACATTCACGATGCAGTAAACTTTATTATTGGTTCAGAAACTGATCCTGAAAAACAGGCTATTTTAATTTACAATTGGCATGTAAATAAAGTAATTAATCTTTATCCTGCTATTGATGGGATTGAAGGAACTCAATGGCCGACTCAAGCTACAAATCTGGGTTATGCTATATGTGGTAATAAAGCGGCGTTCTTAAGAAATTTGTGGGAAGCAAATGGTTTTTCTTCGCGTACTTGGGCTTTAAATGGTCACCTAGTTTCAGAAGTTTGTTGGGAAGAATATTGTGAAGGGTCTGGGAATGAGGAGGTATGGGAAGGATGGCATATGATGGATTCTTATGATGCTGCCTTTTATCGCTCTAAGGAGGATGTCCATATACTTTCTGTACCAGAAATTATGCGTAATCCTGAGTTAATGAGAGCTTATACTGATCAAATGGGAAAAAGTTTGGGAGGAGTTTGGGGAAGCTTTATAGAGGAGTATGCTACCACAGAAGATAATCGTATTGATTCACACTCTCCTCCAGGAGATGGGGCAGGTCCAGGGATTGACATGCAGCGGGGAGATGTTCTTACTCTTTTTCCACGTGGTTTTAATACATATTTCTGTGAAAATTGTGAGCAAGTCCCAAAAATAGTTGGTACTGGAATTCACAAAAGAAAGGCTTCATTAGATGGTCAAAAAACAACAACCGCCCTCCCCTTTATCATGAATAGAGCTTCTGTCAGTTTAGATCAAGTTGAACCAATAAATAATGCAGGTAAGGCAACACTAGATTTTACAGTTTATGGAACAGCCCATGGACAACCCCATCAATTTGAGGGAAGTATTACCCAAGAAATTAATCAAAAGCAAAAGAAAGTATTTTTTGATATTTATAAATCTTTGAACAAGATCGAAATTGGTATTGTCACCAAAATAGATACCCAAATAACTCTGGAGGGTTTAATTGCTGCCTCTGGGGAAATAACTTCTGTTTTTCAATTTGCGCCTCGCTTAATGCAAATTTCTGAATCAGATTATATGTTGAAAGCTCTTGGTGAAGCAAATGGTAATCTTGATTTGGACCTTACAGTAAAAACTTATGGTGGTAAAAATGTGATTGATCCTTCAAAAAATAAGCTTTCTAATTTAATTTCTGGTCAATTATATGTTCCAGCTAATGGAACAAAAATGGCTCGTTTAATGGCTGAAGTTAAAGACCATAATGGAGATTTAGCGGGGGGAAATAAGTTAGAACTTGTTTGTGATAATCCAGATTCAGATGTGGAAATTTTTGGAAGTTCTAATGTTGGTGTTGATGAATATGCTTCAGTTCCTCAGGCTTCTCATTTACCTCCAAACTATTGGGCGGAGTCATCTTCTGAAGAAGCAGATCAAAGAGCTTTTTATTTGCGTAGTTCTGGTTTTGTCGGAGATGTAACTTGTGAAATGTATATTAATGATGAACCGAGTGGAGAAAAAGAAACTGTTCATTTTACTTCACCCTAAGAATAATTTAGATAAAATAAAAAAGTTCTAAAATACAATTTATATTTTATAATCTGGTTAAGTAATATTAAAATGGGATTAGAATATCTAGGATAACAAATTCTATTGGATAAAGAGAATTAATAACTATTTCATAATAACAACACAATAGAAAAGTTTAAATAGTTTTAATTTTTTGGGAGAGTATGAAAAATAATTATTTTAGCAGGGGTTTTAATTATTTGAAAAATCCCTTTGGAAAAAGGAATAGTTTAGAGAAAAAAGCTAAGGAACCTCCAAAGAAAGGATGGAAGGAAAAAATACTTCCAACGGTCGGAATTTTATCTCTACTTGGAACTATAATGATGTATAATACTTGCTGTTCAACTGAAGAAGAACCTGTTGAAAGAACAGATTATTCTGAAACTCTTAATGATGATGTGGAGGGGGATGATGATACTTCTGAATATGTAAATGATGATAGTGTTTATTTAAATGATGATGCTGATGATGATGATAGTGCTGGAGATGATGATTCTCTTGGATGTTCCAATAAAAACGGCATATATAAAATAAACTGGATTTTAATTCCAGAAGGAACTTTTATGATGGGGTGTTCACCAAATGATGAAAATTGTAAACCAGAAGAATCTCCTAGGCATCCTGTAAGAATGTCCTCATTTGAAATGACAGAATCAGAAATAACTCAAGATCAATTTAAAAAAATTATGGGATATAACCCTACAAATTTTGAAGAATGTAAAAACTGTGCTGTAGATGGTGTAAGTTTTGAAGTGTCAAAAGATTTTTGTGAAAGAATTGGCGGACAACTTCCTACCGAAGCTCAATGGGAATATTCTACTAGGGCAGGAACTGAAACAATATATTATTGTGGGGATGAAGATAGTTGTTTAGAAAATATTGCTTGGTATGATTCAAATTCTGGAGGAAGGCCCCATGAAGTTTGTGGTAAAGAAGCAAATGATTTTGGTCTTTACGATACTTTAGGAAATTTACATGAATATACTAGTGATAATTGTTATGAATATACAAACGAAGAAGAAATAGATCCCTCGCATCCTGAAGATGGAATGTGGTTATCCTTAAGAGGAGCCGGCTGGGCAAGTCCTGCGATAGGTATGAGAATTTCTTATCGACATCAAGAAGACCCTGTTCCTTATGATGTTAATGGGTTAAGATGTGTTAAAATATCTAGAGGAAAGGATAATGAAAAATAATTATTTTAGAAGAGGTCTTGATTATTTTAGAAATCCTTTTGGAAAAGAGAAAGGTTTAGAGAAAGAAATTAATAAAGATCGAATGAGTTTTAGAAAAAAATTAGGAATTGGTTTATTAACTTTTGCAACAATGTTTTCTCAACCTTGTTGTGTTAATGAAAATGAACCTATTAATGAAAGAGGGGGTTATGTTGAAACATATGTTGGTGGAAATGATGATGCGGGCGAGGATACAGAATATACTACTACTACTACGACAATAAATTCGACTACTGGACCGGGAAGTACGAGTACGACTGTTACAGATTTAGATGGAGATGGATGTCCTGACGATATGGCTTATATCCCAGGTGGGAAAATTAAAGTAATTCATGCTGGACAAAGATGGGGAAATAATGGAGAATGGGGAATACAAACTGAATGGGTTAACATAGAATCTTTTTGTATTGATCAATATGAGGCTTCTCAACCTGATGCGACAAGTACTTTTAGGGGATCGTGGACTTGGGGATTCAATCCAGGTATGCATATGAATGAGCCCCCCATATCATTTTCTCGTCCCGGAGTACTTCCTTGGGTGAATATTGCATGGAGTCAGGCAAGGGTTGCTTGTGAAAAAGCTGGGAAAAAACTCCCATCTTTGGCTGAATGGCAAATGGCTTTTTCAGGTAATGATGGACAGAAATTTCCAAATTCTGGAGAATATGATTTGGGAGGAGTTTCTACTTGGACTGATGATTCTTGTTATGTCGAGAGAGAATATGGAATTTATCCTACCGGTGGTTGTGGATTTATCGTTTGTAATTCTGATACTCAAGAATGTTCTTCAAAAAAAGTTTATGATTTAGTTGGAAATGTTGCAGAATGGATTGAAGACCCCTGGGATCCTAATTGTTATGAAAATTCCCAATTTGCGCTTGCGGGAGGAGCAAGTCATATGTTTTGGGGCAGTGCAAATAATCAAAGAGAAGATCCCCTTGGATCTGGGTGTTGGACAAAAGATACATATAGTGTGGATAGAAGTTCAATTCATAATCATGGAAATGAACCTTACTATGATGATGATGGTTTTAGATGTGCAGCAGATCCATACGTTAAGGAATAATTTTTCAATCCCTCCCAAAACATTTATATACTAATAATTACTACTTATGCTATATACTAGTGTTAAGCACTATTAAAAGAGGATTAGATGGGTAAAGTAGATAAAACTATAAAAAGTATTAAAGACATTCTTAAAAAAGATAATCGTGGTTTGACTATTCAAGAACTTGCAGACACTACCAAAACATCACGAATAACAGCGTCTATGGCCTTGATGAAACTTGAAGGCGAGGGAGTTCTGGATATTCGTGTTATTGGAAATTGTAAATTACATTATTTGAAAAAAGGAGGAAAAAGATGAATAAAAAAGCGTGGAATAAAATGAAAGGAGGAAATCTTTATAAAGATTGGAACAGATTTGTTACATATGGAACAAAATATTAAATATGAAATTTTGAACATTATTCTTTCTCAACCAATTCACCTAAGAGAAATTGCTAAAAAATTGAAAATAAATCATATGACTATTTCTAGAGAGATAAAAAAACTTTATGAAGAAAATATTCTGGATTATAGAAAAGAAGGAAAAAATAAAGTTTACTTTTTGAAAAAAAACTTGGAATCAAAAAATTATTTATTTGCCCTAGAAAATTACAAACTTTTAGTTTTTCTGAAAAAATATCCCTCATTAAAAGGAATTATTGAAAAAATACAAATAAATAAAAAAATTGCCTTAGCCATTCTATTTGGAAGTTATGCTAAAGGAATTGCAAACAAAGAAAGTGACATAGATCTATATATAGAAACTGGAAGTAAACAAATAAAAAAAGATGTTTCTTTAATTGATACTAGATTAAATGTTAAAATTGGAAAATATGACGAAAATAATCTTTTAATCCAAGAAATAAATAAAAACCATATTGTTCTAAAAGGAGTTGAAAAATATTATGAAAAAAATAAACTTTTTAATTAAATTAAGAAAAGAAAAGAAATTGTCTTTGATAGAACCTAGTGAAGAAATTAGTAAATCTTATCTTCTTAAATCAGAAAGCAATCTTATTTCTGCTAAAATACTTTTCTCGAACAATAAATTAGAAGAGTCAATTTCTCTTTCATATTATAGTATGTATAATTTTTTACTGGCTCTGCTCTTTAGGGTTGGAATTAAATCGGAAAATCATCAGGCTTCAATTATTCTATTAAAAGAGTTATTTAACCAAGATAATTCAGATATAATTTTTGCTAAAACAGAAAGAATTGATAAACAATATTATGTTAATTTCAATATTAGCAAAGAAGAAACTAAAAAATTAATAAAAATTGCTGAAAAATTTAATAATTCTTTAAGAGATTTTTTATATAAAATAAATAATAAAGATATTAGGGAATATCAAAGAAAATTTGTAACCCTATTAAAATAAAAAAAGGAGCAAAAAAATGAATAAAAAGGCATGGAATAAAATCGGAAGAATAACAATTTTTTCGATTGTAATTTTATTTATTTTAATTATGAGTTTTGTCGTTGCTGACGATTGGCCAATGTTTCGACATGATATAAATCATACTGATTATTCTGGAGATAGTGTGAATCCGACTGATTTTGGGATTTTGTGGAAATATGAAACTGGAGATGATGTTGCAAGTTCTCCTTCAATTGTTGGAGATATTATTTACTTTGGAAGTTATGATAATAATATTTATGCATTGAATACCTCTACAGGAAACCAAATATGGAATTATACTACGGGGGATGATATCGAAAGTTCCCCTGCTGTTGTAAATAATATTGTTTATATTGGAAGTGAGGACCATCATCTTTATGCCTTAAATGCTACTAATGGAAGTCATATTTGGGACTATGCTACTGGAGATAGAATTACTAGTTCTCCTGCTGTTGTAAATAATATTGTTTATATTGGAAGTAGTGATGCTAAGATTTATGCCTTAAATGCTACTAATGGAAGTAATATTTGGGACTATACCACAGAGGGAACTGTTGCAAGTTCTCCTGCTGTTGTAAATAATATTGTTTATATTGGAAGTGAGGATAATAGAACTTATGCTTTGAATGCTACTAATGGTACACAGATTTGGAATAAAACTCTTGTGGCAGGATTTATAGGATCTATTACTGATAGCCCCATTTTTTTAGAAAATAAAATATATCTTTCCACAATTCAAGGAAATTTATATTCATTAAATGCTACTAATGGTACACAGATTTGGAATTTTAGTGCAGATGCTTTATCAGGGATAATTTCCCCTACAATTGTTGATGGAATAATGTATTTTGGAATGAATAATTTAATTTATGCACTTAATGCCACTAATGGTACACAGATTTGGAATTTTAGTGCAGATGCTTTATCAGGGATAATTTCTGGAGGAAATTCAATTGCTTCTTCAGAAAATTTTCTATTTATTTCTGCACATAATGATGAAACTTTTTATATTCTAAATAGAACTAATGGATCACTTATTTCACAACATTTATTAGACCCTGTCTCTGGGCTACCTAAATCCTCATCTTTTATAAGTTCTCCTTCAATATCTGGTGGGGTTGTATATATTGGAAGTAAAAATGGCTATCTTTATGCATTCACTAATAACACCATCCCAACAATAACATTAAACACTCCCTCTGCAGATTATGTAAACGATAGTGCATCCACAATAACTCTTGATTTTAATTGTAGTGTTACTGATGGTGATAATTTAAAAAATATTAGTTTGTATTTAACAGACCCTTCTAATTCAAGTTTTAGTTTAAATCAGACAACAGATATAACAGGTATATCTAATGAAACAAATTGGACAATGACCTTGCCTATTGGAAATTATACTTGGAATTGTTTATCTTATGATGATGATGGAAATTCAGATTGGGGAGATA
>CAZZGN010000060.1:0-7415 GCA_964654165.1 uncultured Methanosarcinales archaeon
ATGAAAGAGATAGAGAACTTCTCAGTCAATCTAGATTGGATTCTTCTGGAAGAACTGTTATGAACCATTTAGAAAAAATTATACAAAACATCAATATGAAATCTTGTTTCTTAGCCAACCCAGGGGTTATGGAATTGGAAAAAGCTCAAGACCCTGTCACTTTTAGAACGAAGATGAATATATACAAAGATGTGTTATTGAACTCAGGTACACCATTACATGAAAAAGGAGGAGTTATTATTGTTGATCTTATAAATAATCTCTATTCGTTTGAAAATCTTGGGAATGGAGAATACAACACCACCCTGATGAAACTCTATAACAATACACTTCTGTTTTTTATAGGGAATATTAGAATAGGAGAATATACAAAAAATAATCGTTTTGAAATTTCTTGTAAAAACACTGATTTAGTTTACCTTGGAGATTCTGAAGAAATAACAGAAAAACCCAATACTTCAATGATAATTTCAAAAGAATCTTCATTGCCTATTGAATATATGATATGGTTGAAGTATATTGCGAATATCCCACTTGGTGATGAAAATAAGCATATTAAAAAAGATCCAATTGAAATTGTAGGTGTTCCAACTCCTCGCGATTCAACTGCAGAAAAGTGGTATAAATCAATGATTATGAATAACATAATATCTCCTAATGAATAACTTTATTAATTCCAATTGATTTCTCAATAGTATGAAATGGGAAGCTGAGTTAATAGGGAAATTACCAAAATTGAAAAACCCTGTATTAATTGAAGGCTTGCCTGGCATAGGTAATGTTGGGAAAATTGCAGTTGACTTCTTAGTTGAAGAATTGAAAGCAAAACCACTATACAAATTCTTTTCTTATTCACTACCACATACAGTTTTTGTAAATGAGAAAAATTTAGTTGATCTCCCAAAAATAGAACTATATTATTACAAGGGTAAACAAGATATTCTTTTCTTAGTAGGGGATGTGCAACCTGTGGATGAAATTTCAGCATATGAGTTTTCTGATATATTATTGGATATTTTCAAAAAATTAAAAGGGAAAGAAATCATAACAACGGGTGGAATTGGTCTACCATCGGAGCCTGATGAAGTTTCTGTCTATTGCACTGGAAATTCAAAAGACATGATAAAAAGTTACAAAAAAAATACAAAACTAAAAGATAAACTATATGGGGTTGTCGGACCAATAGTGGGTGTGAGTGGTTTGCTATTAGGATTAGGAGAAAGAAAGAATGTAAATGCCATAGCCTTATTAGCCGAAACTCTTGGTCATCCAATGTATTTAGGAGTTAAAGGTGCTAAAGAAATACTGAAAATCTTGAAGAAAAAACACCATCTTGATATCAATTTAACTGAACTTGATAAAGAAATAAAAGAAATTGAACAAGGATTGAAGAAAGTTTCTGAAATCGCACAGTTAAAATCAGGAGACGTTAACTATATAGGATAAAAACACAACTTATTTAAGTAATTCTTTCCTGAATAGCATAAAAAGAGGGGCAATTATGAATATAACTAAAGTTCACGCTAGAGAGATTCTTGATTCAAGAGGAAACCCCACTGTCGAAGTTGATATGTATTCTAATACTAAAAAAGCAAGAGAAGAAGTACCCTCAGGTGCATCAACAGGTATTCATGAAGCGTTAGAGTTAAGAGATGGCGGAAAACGTTACAATGGAAAAGGTGTATTGAAAGCTGTAAACAACGTCAACAAACTAATTTCTAAAGAAGTAATAGGCTTACAACCACATAACCAAAAATTTTTAGACAAAAAAATGATAAAACTAGACGGCACAGATAACAAATCAAAATTAGGGGCTAATGCAATTTTAGGTGTCTCACTTGCAGGAGCAAGATTAGGGGCGAAAGTAAAGAAAATCCCATTGTATGAGCATTTAAGATCTTTAACATCAAACAAGAAAAAAACTTACACACTCCCCATTCCTTTTATGAATATAATCAATGGTGGAAAGCATGCTGATAATGACTTGCAATTCCAAGAGTTCATGTTAGTGCCAATAGGAAAGACATTTAGAGAATCATTACAAATGGGTACGGAAGTTTATCATAAATTAAAAGAACTCATAAAGAAAAAATACGGCCATGCTTCAACTGCTGTGGGAGATGAAGGTGGATTCGCTCCCAATGTTAAAAGTGTGAAAGAACCTTTAGAGCTTATAATGAAAGCCGCTAGACAATTAGGCTATGAAAAGAAAATAAAAATAGCTATAGATGCTGCAGCTTCAGAATTTTATTATCCAAAAAAAGGTTATTTTGTGGATGGGAAATATTTAACAGCAAAAAAACTTTCTGATTTGTATGTGGAATTAGTAAAAAAATACCCTATTGTTTCTATAGAAGATCCTTTTGCAGAAGACAACTGGGATGAATTTAAAAGTTTTACAAAAAGAATCGGTAAAAAAATACAAATTGTTGGGGATGATCACTTAGTAACAAATCCTCTTAGAATAAACAGATCTGTTATTGAAAAATCATGCAATGCATTATTATTAAAAGTGAATCAAATTGGGACAGTTTCAGAAAGTATAGAAGCAGCTGAGATAGCTTTGAAAAATGGATGGAATGTTATGGTAAGTCATAGAAGTGGTGAAACATCTGATCATTTCATTGCCGATTTAGCTGTAGCCTTAGATTGTGGAGAAATAAAAACAGGAGCTCCATGCAGATCTGAAAGACTATCAAAATACAATCAATTGTTAAGAATTGAAGAAGAATTAGGAAAGAAAGCAAGATTTGTGAATAAATTCAAGTGATGAAAATGGGATACTTAATACTTGTAAGGCATGGAGAAAGCAGATGGAATGGTATAAATAAATTTACAGGATGGGTTGATGTTCCATTAAGTGAAGTTGGTATACATGAAGCCATGATTTGCGCAAAAGAACTTGAAGGATTGAGATTGGATGTTGCTTTTACATCAAAATTGGAAAGAGCGCATGAAACTTTAATGTTAATATTAGCAAAACAAGATTACACTGGAGTTTTTCTACATGAAACAGGATTAAGGAAAAAATGGAGCAGACATCATGGCAAGCTATGGGAAGATAATGAAATTCCCATTTATTCTTCAGATGCATTAAATGAAAGATATTATGGAGAACTACAGGGAATGAACAAGGATAAGGCAAGAAAGTACTTTGGGGAAGAAAAAGTAAGAATGTGGAGGAGAAGCTATGACATAAAACCTCCCGGTGGAGAGTCTTTAAAAGGTACAGTAAAGAGAACTGTCCCTTATTTTAAGAAACATATAATGCCTCATGTTAAAGTTGGAATGAATGTTATTATTTCAGCTCATGGAAATAGTTTAAGAGCAATAATAAAACATATTGATCAAATTTCTGATGAAGAAATACCGCATTTGGAACTTCCAACGGGAAAGCCGATAATATACAAATACGCTTACGGCCATCTTATTAAAGAAAATCATATTCACAATTTCAAAAGGCCTATGCATTGGACTCATAAATACATTAATCATAAGAAGAAATAAATAATACTTCTTCCTTCCCACTTTTATGAAACTATCTGATATTAAAGATAAACTGGGAAAAGCGTATGAAAGAATTGACGTTGATAAATTACGACCAGCGCAAGAAAAATCTGTTAAGGCAGGATTATTTGAAGGTAATAATTTACTTGTTTGCACTCCTACAGCATCCGGAAAAACATTAGTTGCAGAATTTGCATTCATTGATGTCATATTAAAAAAAAGGAAAAAATGTGTTTATATTGTTCCGTTAAAAGCATTAGCATCAGAAAAACACAAGGAATTTTCAAAAAGATATAAAAATTTGTTTAAGGTGGCTTTGTCTATTGGAGATTTGGATTCTAATGATAGTTATTTGGCTGCTTATGATTTGATTATTTGCACATCAGAAAAACTTGATTCTTTAATAAGACATCACACTCCATGGTTAAATGAGATTGGATGCGTTATTGTTGATGAAATTCATCTACTTAACGATCCAGGAAGAGGACCAACTTTAGAAGTTCTCATAACATTATTAAGAGAAATATTGGATGTACAGATAATTGGTTTATCGGCGACGATCGGGAATGCAAAGCAACTTGCAAAATGGCTTGATGCAAAACTGGTTTTAGATAATTGGAGACCTGTAAAACTAAAACAGGGAATCTGTTTTGATAATAAAGTTACATTCAAAAAATAATTACAACAAAAAAAGCTGATAGTGCAGCTAAGGTTATCATTACCATGACCCAATACAACCAGAATTTTATCGCGGTTTTCCATTGTATATCATAAAATTCTTTTGCTAAAATAATTGGAATTGCTGTATTTGTTAAAACAAAGAAAAAAATTTGGAATTTGGGAAGATAACTAAGAATAATATATAATGCGGAAATAACAATTGCTATTGATGTAGGGTTGTCAAAACTATGGTCTTTGAACTTTAATTTAACAACAAAATAATGTAAGATTGTCGCATTAACAACAACCAAAATCATTGCTATTGAAAGCCTTACCAGAAAGTCACTTAAAAAGTTTCCGTACATAATTCACCCCTTTTAAGCTAATTAATAATAGTTGGATATTTAAATATTTCTAAAAGCCCATCCTTTCAAGTATAAGTTCATGGTCAAAACGCTCCAGGTTGTCATATCCCTGGCCAGAACCGATATATATGATTGGCTTTCCAGTTACATAAGAAATTGATAATGCAGCTCCGCCTTTCTCATCAACATCCACTTTTGTAAGGATGTTAGCATCTATGCCTATAGCTTTATCGAATTGTGTTGCCTGCTCCACACAATCGTTGCCGGTTAAAGAATCTCCAATAAATATTTTCATATCTGGCTTAGAAACGCGAATGATTTTTTTCAGTTCATCCATAAGATTTGTGTTTGAGTGTTGTCTGCCGGCCGTATCTATTAAAACAACATCAATATTTTTTGCTTCCGCATATTTGACTGCATCAAAAGCTACAGCTGCCGGGTCACTTCCGTAATCATGTTTTATCATCTTTATGTTGAGCTTATCTGCATGTTCTTCCAATTGCTGGATTGCAGCTGCCCTGAAAGTGTCTGCAGCTGCCATAACAGAGGTTAGATTATTTTTTGTGAGCATGTTTGCGAATTTTGCAAGGGTTGTAGTTTTTCCTGTTCCATTAATACCAACAAAAACTATTATGAAAGGTTTTTTCTTTTTTATCTGTTCTAATACATCTACTGTTTTTATTGTTAAAATTTCTATAAGTGAATTTTTTAAAGTGGTTTCGATTATATCTTTGACCTTGCCTCTCAGTACTTTAGAATCAACAAGCTCTTTTTTTAGATCTGCTTTTATTTTGTTTATAACTTCAACAGCAACATTACTTTCCAAAAGAACAAGTTCAAGCTCTGAAAACATGTCGTCAAATTCCTTATCTGACAATGATTTTTTTGTTATTGCTTCTTTTATCTTTCCAAAAATAGTTTTTTTTACCGGTTTTTCTAATAACACTTCATCTTTTTCAAGATCTTCCTCGACTTCTTCAAGAATTTGCTCCTCTTTTTCTATCTCTTCTTTTGGTGTTACTAATGGTGTTTCTTCAACCTCTTTTTTCATAGGTTCAATAACTTCTTCTTTAATGGGATCTAAGAATTCTTTGATTTCTTCTTTTTTCTTAGGTTCTTTGAAAATCTTTTCTATATCTTCTAATTTTTCAAGTTCTTCCTCAATCTTTTCTTCTACTTCTTCAGGAATATCTTCAACTTTTTCTTCAGGTTCTTCTTCCTTCTTCCCAAATATTTTCGATAAGAAACTTTTTTTCGTAGGTTCTTCCTCTACGGGTTCGTCTTCAATTACTTCTGTTTTTTCATCTACATCTTTTGAAAACTTTGATACTGCATTTTTTAATTTGTCTTTAAAGAATTTGAACATCTTAATCCATTTTCTCCGTAACTATTTTTTCTATTTCCTTAACTTGTTTGGATAATTTTTCCATATTTGCCATTAATTTAATTTTATAATTTTTCAATTCAACTAATTGATTATCCATCAGTTTTTTTGTGTCTTCAACTGATTTTTCAACAACAACATTACTTCCAACATTTACAAGAAGTTTATCATTATTTTTTATCTCTGCCTTTGCAAATATTCCATTTGAGACAGGCATTAACGTTTCTGTTCCAGTTTTTGTATTTCCAAATTCTGTAAGTGCATTTTTTGTGACAATTACTTCATTTAATTGTTCATCAATCTTGATTATCTGTTGTTCTGTTTGTTTCATCTGTTCGTCAATATACTGCATTTCCATGTATTTTTCTTTTATAAACTTCTCATCTCTCATTTTAACCCTCTATGAAACCAAAAATTTCATCTAAATATGTAACTTCAGGACCGCCAGATATGTTTCCTATTATAAAACCGTTTGTATTCACAAGTATCCCGCTTCTAAGGAAGGGATTCCCCATGTTAACAGTTGCTGTTTCGCATTTAATATCCAGTATGCTGTTTATGAAATCAACTTCAAAATCTTCTGCGTCCCTATGGATTGCGCAGCCTTTTTTGTTTAATGCCGTCACAGAACCAACAGTGGGGATGTTTGCTATGTTTCCTTCTTTTATAGGAATTTTTAAAGAAGTTTCAATCTGTTTTTTTACATTTTCCGGGAATTCTGGATTAACTAAACAACCGTTTTCATTACATAATATATTATTACCCAAAGCTGTCAGATCCGTTTTAATAACGTGTATATTGAAGCCAATCTTTTCTGCAATCTTCTTTAAAGCTGCTATTTCTGAATCGAAAGCTATATCTGGGACTAGTAAGTTATTGTCATTCCCTGCTAAAAATGCCCCTAATAATGATGTACCAGCTATATTTAGCTTAAAGACAGGAACACTGAGAACTTCCTCTATTTCTTCCATTGTTTTTTTAGGTACTTCATTTCCCAATAAACAATACTTGTCTGTAGCAAAGCCATATAGTCCAATATTCGGATTCCCATTTATACTTGATTTTATTACGTGCATAGTTTCCTTGAGAGTAAGTTTTGTTTTATAAAGGTTTAGGTTATAAATAGATTTAAATATTCATTCTGATGTATGTGTCTTATGGGACTAAGAAGATTCATAGAAAGTCTTCCAATAGGGAAGGTAAAAAGCTTTAGTCATTTCAATGAAGGCTTTCAAAACACGATTTACAAGATAAAAACATCAAATAGGAAATTCTGCCTTCGGATATATAATAAGAATAAAAAAAACCATATAAGTTATGAGGTAAATCTTCTCAACAAAGTAAAGGGCATAAAAGTTCCAAAATTGGTAAAAGTAAAAGGAGGGTATATTTTCAAAGTAGGGAAGAAATATGCAATTTTATATGAATATATTGAAGGGAGTAATCCAAAAAGCCTAAATCTTTTGCAATTAAAAAGTATTGCTAAATTCTTAGCACAG
>CAZZGN010000061.1:0-7370 GCA_964654165.1 uncultured Methanosarcinales archaeon
CTTATTCCAGCAAGTTTGTTAATTTATAGTTTGTTTAATCCTTCTTCCAATAATAACGAATATTTTCAAAATTTAAAGTCTGCATATGAAAAGATGGATGAAATAGAATTGGATTGTTTAAAGGGATTAAATGATTCTTTGGACTATCATATAAATCAATTTTATAATTCAAAAGACTTTTTCAAAAAGTCAATAAATGATTCAATTAAATATCGAAGATCTTCCCTTGACTTCCAACATTAACAACTTTCGTCTTTCCAATCATTTCTTCAATGCCGTCAGCTTCGTGAACATGAGAACATAATAATATATCTGGTTTTAATGTGTCAAGAGCTTTCTTAACACCCTCACTTCCAGGAACAAAATTAGACAGTTTTTCCATTTTAGTTTCAGAAGGATGAGTGTGACTTATCATTATTTTTTTCTCCAAATACCTTATTTTGTCAAATCCTTTTTTGAAAAGTTCAAATATTTCCTTTTCTGGAATTTTATGAATACCAATATTAACTGCACTGCATCCGAAAAAACCAATGTCTTCGTATTTCACAGAATACCCATGAACATTTTTAACATCGTAAAATTCTGCTAAAAAATCAGCAGTTGCTATACTTTCATGGTTTCCCGGAATTAGAATAACTTTTTTATTTACTTTTTTAAAAGGACCTATAATGTTGTCAGTACTTTGCTCAAAATCAGTTAAATCCCCGCATAAAATTACTAAATCTACTTTTTCTTTATCTGCTTTTTGGGCCAATTTTTTTGTTAAAGAAATATCCCCATGTAAATCTCCAGCAGCAAGAATTCTCATCTACTAATCACTTCCACATCCTCTCCAACAAGATTGATTACTTTTGAAGGGCGGCCAGTTTTTTCTCCTTCGTAAACGATAAAATCCACTTTGGTTTTTATCCTTACATCAAGATCCTCAATAGATGTCATGAAATTTTCTCCCATCTTGTTTGCAGAAGTGGTAACTAATGGCTTTCCCAATTTTGCCACATACTCTGATATCCAATGATTAGGTATCCGTACACCTATTGTTTCTGTTTCGTTGTTTACTAAAGGTGAGACACAATCTTTGTTCTTTAGATTAAAAATAAGCGTATATGGGCCAGGGAGTTTTTCAAGATATTGTTTATCTTCTTCTTTTACATGGCAATTTTCAAAGATCCATTCTTTTGAAGGAGCTATCACAGAAAAAGGCATCGTATATCTATCTTTGATATTTCTTATTCTCTGTACTGCTATATCATCTTCTGCATTACAACCAATCCCATAAATTGTGTCAGTTGGATATACAAAAACCATCTGTTTTTTGCCGATGAAATAACTATATTTCTCAAAGTCAATCTTAAACTGATTGTCTGTTAAAATCTCCATATGGGGCAGGACTTTTACATGTTTTATATATTTTGTGCTAGGGTAATATATAGTGTATATGCTATATTTTCAGATTATGCATTCTAACAGACTGTTGCCACCAAAAAATTTCAAGCGTATCTACTTTTTCTTTGTAATCATTCCAGTCCATATATTCTGTTTTGAATAGTCGTTTGAACATGTTAATCACCTCTAAAGTTATTTGCTGTTTTTGATGTCAAATCTCGAATTTGCTCGTAAAAAAGGTTCTTTATTGTGTTATTGCTTAAGTCGTTCATGCATATCACCTCATATAGAACAATTTTTTTAGCATTTAAATACGCTACGCGCGTCCATGTCCAGTGTCCAGTGGGGCATTTATAAGAAGATTTATAATGCATTAAAGCATAAAATCGAGATATGTGGAAAAAGAGTGTGATTCTGTTTATATTTGTTATTTTGGCTAGTTTTGTGAGTGCAGAGCCCCTATTAGGTGGTTTTGAGCATTTCAGCATATTTCTCTTGATATTTGTTTTTCTTATTGTCCTTGCTTTTGTTGTGTTTTTTCTCAAAAAACATGAAAAAAAGGAAAAACAGAAATTTATGAAAGAGGAAGATATGCTTGTTAAGCTAGAAAAATATGTGATGGAGTGCAAGATGAAAGGTTATAATAATGAGAAGATATTAAATTTATTAAAAAAATCGGAACATGATGAAAAAATACTTAAAAAACTAATAATATAAAATGGATGTAATTAACTATTTCCCGGCAATTGTTCTTTCCTTTCTTGGGTTATTTGTAGGTGTGTTAATCACATACTTAACTCTTGAAGAAAAAGACATCATAAAAAAATATGTGAAACTTTCTAATTTTGCTTTAATTTTAACAATCACAATAGTCACAGCAATCATGACGGGATTCAATATATGGATTGGGGTGTTTTTTGTGTTGATGGTTGGATTTACTGTATACCATATAGAAGTGCCATCAGAAATAATTTATCCACTCCTTGGCTTGATTTTGGCTTTTAACAGCATTAACCCAACTTTATTTTTTACAAATACCTTCCTTATATTCGCTTTAGGAATAACAATTGGGACATTGTATGTATGGGAAAACAGAAAAGCAGGATGGTTAAAAAATTCTGTTTATCTTTTCTGGAGAAATTCACCTTTTTTGATTATCGCGATAATATTGTATTTTTTTATATAATTACCACTTCTTAACATCAGTGCCAATGAGACAACCAAACCTTTTGGTTATTACATGAAGGATAGAAAATAACACAAAACATACAATGATTATTTTGTATGAGGGAATGTACACAATAGAAATAAATAATAAACTGCCAAAAATCCAATCGATTTGATCAAAAGGAGGAAATGGTCTTCCTGGTTTGATATTTAGTTGTCTTTTGAAAAAACTTTCTACTATATCTCCACAAAGTGCACCAGCTCCAAAGAGAAATCCAATCATAACAAATGAATAAGATGAATAATCTATGAAGCTGAGATTGGAAAAATATTCATACCTGTAAAGGAAATATTGCATATATGCCGCTAGTATTGATGCAATGATACCAAAAAAAATTCCTCTCCATGTTTTATTATTTCCCAGCAATCTCTTATTTCTGAATGTTGTTTTGCAATCCACAGGATACTTAAGAAATTTCAATTTTCTGACAAAGCCTGGTGCCATATTTGCAAATGCTGCAGGAAGAAGAAAATATAAACACTTTAGAATAAAAAAGATCATTTTCCAATTACCTTTTTTCCTTTCATATAAGGTTGTAATACATCAGGAACGTTTATTGTTCCATCTTTGTTTTGATAATTTTCTAATATAGCTATTAAAACGCGTGAAGTTGCTATTGCTGTGTTGTTTAATGAATGTGCAAGTTCGTTTTTTGGAGCTCCAGGCATACCGAATTTAATATTTAATCTTCTTGTCTGATAATCTGTGCAGTTGCTGCAGCTGCATGCTTCTCTGTATTTTTTTTGTCGTGGAAGCCAAACTTCTAAATCATATTTTTTACTTGCAACAATCCCTAAGTCACCTGTGCAGATATTTACAACACGATGTGGTAGTTTTAATTTTTTAAATATATCCTCACTATTTTTGATTAATTCTTCCATTAATTTCCATGATTCTTCTGGTTTGCATAAAATAACCTGTTCGACTTTGTGGAATTGGTGGACTCTGAATAAACCTCGTTCATCAACCCCATGACTTCCAATTTCTTTTCTGAAGCATTGGCTGTAGCCAACCATCTTTATTGGAAGATTTTCTAAAGTTTCATTTGCATACATCCCCATTAATGGATGTTCTGAAGTTGCGATGAGATTTAGGTCTTCTCCTTCAATGTTGTATATCATCTCTTTGAAAAATTCAGTATCTGTAACACTGTCTATAACTTTTTTATTTATCATTAAAGGTGAATCTATGAATTCATAACCTTTTTCTGTCATAAAATCTATAGCGAATGATATTAAAGCTCTGTTTAGTAATGCTAAATCGTTTTTTAGGAAATAAAATCCTTTTCCTGAGATTTTTGCTGCTCTTTTGAAATCCCCTAGGTTTAGTTTTTCTATTAATTCACCGTGATTTATTAAATTGGAAGATTCTTTCGGTTTTCCCCATTTTCTTATTTCTTTATTCTGTGTGTCGTCTTTTCCGTAAGGAACTGATTCGTGCATTATATTTGGGAGTTGCATCATGTAGAATTTAATTTTGATTTTTAGTTCATTTAATTTGTCTTCAGTTTGTTTTATTTTTTTTGGAAGCTCCTGAATTTCTTGTATTTTATCTTTTAGATTTTTTCCTTCTTTTTTTAATTCGTTAATTTCTTCAGTTGCTTTGTTTCTTTTTTGCCTAAGTTTGTCAAGTTTTTGTTGTAAAGTTCTTGCTTCTTCATCTTTTTTTATTAGATCATCTATCCAAAGCAGTTTTTCATTATCTTTTCTTCTTTCTAAGTTTTTCCTAACAATTTTAGGACTGTTACGGATTATGTTGATATCTATCATTTTATTTACATAGAAGAGGTTTGATTATTTATAGGTTTTGGATATTATTGCTTCTGTACGTAGTTAGAAATGGTTATGCTGTAGCAATGGTCAGTGATTTTGTACATTTTCTTCCCATATTTCTCTATTTTTTTATTGAACATAGTCTTTGCTCTTTCAGGGACCATTTTCGCAAGATATCCTGTCAGATGCTTTTTAGCTAGTTTTTCCTTAAATTCAAGTAATTGATACTTCATAGATTCTTTCCTATCATTGATTTCAGAAACATAGAATTTCTTTTTATTTTTTGCGTTTGTATGTAACTCCAAATCATCCTTTATGGGCACTATCATACCTGAATCAGTGGCAGAACTACCATCAAAATTACTTGTATGAAAAGCGGTTTCAGGTATATATCCTTTAAACTCAGTATATTTCACTAATTCTTTTTCCATTTCTGCAACATGGGTAGTGTTGACTGATTTTGTATACGTTTCTTTCTCAGAAGTGTGATAAATCAAATTGACTGAAAAGAAGCCTTCTTGTATAAGGAAATTACATAGATTCTTCGTGAGCTCATCAATAGAACTGGAGGAAAACGTCTGCTTAGTTATCTTTTCCAAATCATCCGACTCAAAAGATGTTCTTCTCATAAAAGAAGGTAAAATGTGTAGGTATAAAAATGTTTCTATTAAATAGTAGTTAAATTAACTTCTGCCAGTTCATAAATATAACATTCTTCACTTCTTCTAAATCCATACCTTTTATTTCAGCTACTTTTTTGTAAGCTTCTACTACATTGGCAGGTTCGTTGTCGTCTTTTCTTTCAGGATGAAGATAAGGTGAATCAGTTTCGCATAATAATTGAGAGATAGAAATCATCTTTACGAATTCTTGAGTTTGTTCTGAATATACAACCATTGTTGGTATTGTAAGAAACCAATTGTTTTTTTCAATTCTTTCTATCAATTTCTTTTTTCCTGTGAAACAATGCATCACTACTTTTTTTGCTTTTTCTTCTTCTAATAACTCTATACATTCAAGTTCTGCTTTTCTAGAATGGACAATTATTGGTTTATCTAATTCTTTTGATAGTTTGATAAATTTTCTGAAAATATTTTTTTGCTTTTCTTTTTCTTGACTGTGTGCGAAATCCATACCAACTTCGCCAATTGCGGTTATATTTTGTTTTTTTATGAAATTTATTTCTTCGTCTATTTCTTTATCTGTTAGTTTCAAAGCTTCAATCGGGTACAAACCTAAACATGCTTTCACTTCTGAATATTTTTTTGATAAAGCTATTGTTTTTCTGTTTGCTTCCCTATTAATCCCGTTATTGAGAATAATATTTACATTTGATTCTCTTGCATTTTTTATTATTTCATCTGTGTTTTCATAAAAATCAATGTGACAATGAAAATCTATGAAGCTAACCATAAGAAGAAAGAATTATTTGTAGGTTTATATATTTTTATGAAGAATCCCTACTTGTTTATAATCTCTGTTAATCTTCTAAAATATTTATTGTCACTCGCAAAGTAATGGTAGTTCGTAGTTTCATTAAATGTGAAAATTTTTAAAGCAAGATTGTCCCAATCCCATTCTCTGACAATCTTCCACTCTCCACCAGAATCTGTTTTATATTGTTTAATTCCGATTTTATTTAATTTTGTTCCTAGTGAGTTTGATAAAATACTGATAGCATCTTCCATCCTCTCGGAATAGATTATCCCTTTACCAAGGAAGTAATGTCCACAACCTATGTCCAAACACATCGCTTTTACACTTGTCTCGTTTATTTCGAGAGAATGGCCATTATCAAAAACTTTCTTTTGAATCTTGAAAGGACTCTTTGTCAATTCAAAGTTTTTAATATCACAATGCCGTGTTATGTCTTCTGGAATCTCAACATTTGATAGAACATAGATTTCAAAAAGATATTTCATTAATCCTTCCATAGACAAAGGAATTTGATTCAAATATATAAATCCTGCTACTGATAACTTTATAGTAGTAAAAACACAAAGTTTATAAATAAGAATTTAATCTTGTTTCTCATGGCAGGATGTAATGGTTGTGGAAATGTATCGAAGACTTCTACATTTAATCCTATAAACATGTATTTAAATCTTAATAACATTGTCGGAGATAGGCTTGACAAAGGTAAATATATCTTACCAAAAAGCTCAAATTTAACTGGGAATGGTATAATTCCTGATTATTTAGGAAAGGAACTAATTGGAAATGCAAGAAGGACTTATGATCCTGTTAAACCAAGTGAGTATATAAGAACATCCACTCCTGTACCTGCATTTTCACACCCAATGTTTACGATTTATCAATAATTTTTTATACAACTTACTTTTCTCTTTGTGAATGGAGAAAGAAACAAAACTATATCTGCTTCTTGGATTGTATGTTGGTGCGTTATATGCTGCTAATTTATTGGGCGGAAAGTTAATGCCTTTCGGTTTTGGAGAAAGAGGTTTGACCGTTGCTATCATCATGTTTCCATTCTTGTTTCTTATAACAGATATTGTTGGAGAAGTTTATGGGAAGAAAAAAGCTAAGATGTTTGTTAACGTTGGTTTAATCTCTCTTTGTGTCCTGCTTTTATGGCAGTTGTTTGCTGTTTCAGTTCCTGCTGCTTATCCAAGTGAATGGTTTAAGATGTATACTTCCTCATATCACACAGTATTTGGAATGTCTATTACTTTTACAATCGCTTCAATATTAGCTTTTTTTTCTGGACAATATGTTGATGTGTTGACTTATCATTTTTTCAAAAGGAAACATAAAGGAAAATATATGTGGATTAGAAATAATATTTCTACAATTTTTGGTCAATTTGTTGATACAAATTTATGGATGTTCATTGCATTTTTACCAAGATTAATTGATGGAAGTCTTACTGTTTTTGTTATGTTCACAGCAATGATTGTTCCGTATTGGTTGGCAAAAGTAATAATTGCAGCTCTTGATACACCTCTAGCTTATTTAGGGGTTAG
>CAZZGN010000062.1:0-7234 GCA_964654165.1 uncultured Methanosarcinales archaeon
GGAACAAAAACATCTTACAAATTTCATCCTTCAAACTTAATGATTGAAGAATTGGATCTTTCAGACAAGAAAAGAATGAAGAGGAATAAGACAGAAGTAAAACCTGTTGTTGAAAAGAAAACAGAGAAATCAGAAGTAAAACCTAAAGTTGAAGAAAAGAAAGCAGAAGTAAAAACTACACCGAAGGTTGAAGTTAAAGAGACTCCAAAAGTGGCAGAGAAAAAAGAAATAAAGGTTGAAGCTAAACCTGTTGAAAAGAAAGTAGAAAAACCTGTAGAAGTAAAAAAGGAAGCTCCTAAAGCAGAAGTAAAACCTGCGATACAAAAAGAAGAAAAGGTAGATAAAAAATGAAAGCACATCTCAAAAGACTTGCAATTCCAACAACATGGCCCATTGCAAAGAAATCAAACAAATTCATAACTCGACCCTTACCGGGAGCATCAATGGATCTTAGCATGCCTTTGAACCTTATATTTAGGGATGTATTAGAAATAGCCAACACCTCAAAAGAAGTTAAACACATACTTCAGAATAATTACGTTTTTGTTAACGGTATCCAGAAAAAAAATCCAAAACAAAACTTAAGTTTTATGGATGTACTTGAAATGAAAGGTACTGGAAAGGCATATAGAATGTTACTAAATAAAAAAGGCAAATTATATCTAAGCCAAATTGAAGAACATGAAGCTAAATATCGTCCAAATAAAATAGTGGGTAAGAAAATACTCAAAAACAAAAAAGTGCAAATTCATTTCATGAACGGTTACAATGTAATAGTTGAAAAGGATGATTTCAAAGTAGGAGATGTAGTTGTACTAGAACTTCCAGAAAAGAAAATCATGGAGACATTTTCACTTGATAAAGATGTTTTGATATATCTTATAGGTGGAAAATACGTCGGAAGAACAGGCAAGGTTATTGAATTTGACAGTAAACATATCACATTCGAATCCGAAAATGAAACACAGAAGACTGACAGAAGATACTCTTTTGTCATTGGTAAGGATAAACCAATAGTTAATGTTGAATAAAATGAACAAAATGAGAAATATTAGGATAGAGAAAATCACCCTAAATGTAGGTGCAGGAAAGGATCAGGGTAAACTTGATAGAGGGATGAAGCTCTTGAAAATGATTACAGGAACAGATCCTGTGAAAACAGTTACTATGAAAAGAGTTCCGACATGGGGGTTAAGGCCAAACCTTCCAATTGGATGTAAAATTACAATAAGAAAAAATACAAAAGAACTGCTAAAGAGATTATTATTTGCTAAAGAGTTCAGATTAAAAGAAAGTAATTTCGATAAGAGTGGAAGCGTATCTTTTGGAATCCACGAATATATAGAAGTAGAAGGAATTGATTACAATCACGATGTGGGAATGATGGGTTTTGAAGTAAGTATTACTTTAGAGAGACCAGGTTACAGAGTTAAAAGACGTTCCCTAAATCCAAAAAAACTTGGAAACAAGCACAAAATAACAAAAGAAGACGCTGTGGAATTCATGAAAAAAGAATTTAATGTTAAAACAGGTGAAGAAGAATGACTTCAAGTAATTATCGTAAGGTCCTAAAACAAATAAAAGCCAAACCGGCAAAGATGAGCAAGTTTCAAAAATACAACACTCCAAAGCAGAGAAGCTGCTCAATCCTGAAAAAAAGATGCAGAATTACCGGCAGAGTTGGTAGAGGATTGATAAACAAATATGGAATCAAGGTGTGCAGACAATCCTTCAGGGAAATCGCACGAAAAATTGGTTTCAAAAAATACTCATAGGTGAAAAAAGAATGTCCTTAAATGACCCACTCGCAAATGCGTTTTCAAAGATAGAATCTTATGAAAATTTAGGAAGAAAAACTGTAGAGTTAATTCCTTCCTCAAAACTTCTTAAGAACATACTAACAATACTTAACGAACTAGGTTACGTTGGCAGTTTTGAAGAAGTAGATGATTCCAGGGGGGGTAAAATAACACTCAACCTTATAGGAAAAGTAAACAAATGCGGTGTTATCAAACCAAGATTCCATTGTAAATTTGATGATTTTGAAAAATACGAGAAAAGATACCTTCCAGCAAAGGGTTTTGGAGTTATTTTCATATCCACTTCACAGGGATTGATGATTCATTCAAGTTCAAAAGAAAAAAAGATAGGGGGAAAGTTAATCGCTTACTGCTATTAAAATGGTTAAAGAGAAAAAAAAGATATTAGAAATAGAAACTGAAATAATCGAAGGAGTTGAAGTTAAGTTAGAAAGTGATATCCTTAATTTCAAAGGCCAAAAGGGAGAAAACAATAGGAAACTTTCCAACCCATGCCTTTCCATAGCAGTCAAGGATGGTAAAATAATTTTAAAATTAATTAAAAAACAATCTAAAAGCGAAGTAAAAATTCTCAAAACTTTCGTATCACACATAAAAAATCTTATGAAGGGAGTAAGTGAAGGTCACACATATAAATTAAAAATCTGTTCAGGTCATTTTCCTATGAACGTCACAACATCTAACAACGAATTTGTCGTTAAGAATTTTATAGGAGAAAAAATTCCGAGAACAGTTCCTATAACACAAGATGTTACAGTCAAAATTGAAGGTACAGAAGTCATCGTTGAAGGTGTAGACAAAGAAAAAACCAGTCAGATGGCAGCAAGGATAGAAGAAATGACTAAAAGACCAGGTTTTGACACAAGAATATTCCAAGACGGGATATATATTATCAATAAAGACGGAAAAGAAATTAAACACGATTAAAAATGACAACTAAAAAATTCACAAGACAAGACATTCATAAAAAACCAAGACTTTCGGATGTTTGGAGAAAACCACGTGGTTTGCAGTCAAAGCAAAGGTTGCAACATAAAGGTCACACGCCTATTGTTAAAACAGGATATGGTGCTCCAGCTTCAGTTAGAGGAAAACATAAATCAAATCTTATCCCAGTATTAGTTTCAAACATCAGCGAACTATCCAAAGTTAAAGTAGAAACAGAAGGAATTATGATCTCAGGTAATGTAGGAAAAAAGAAAAAAATTGAGATAATAAAAAAAGGTGTAGAACTTAAATTAACTTTCATAAATGTCAAGAAGCCAGAAGAATTCCTAAAAGAAATAGAAAAAGAAATAGAACAAAAGAAACAACAGAAAAAAGTGAAGGCAGATATAAAAGATAAGAAGAAAAAGGAATTAGAGAAAAAGGTTGAAGAGAAAAAGAAAGAAGAAGAAAAAAAAGAGAAGGAAGAAAAAGAACAACCAAAAGACGAAGACCTAGAAAAGAAAGAGAAAAAAGAAATGGATAAGGTCCTAACTAAGAAAGAGACGTGATTTTAATGAAACTCCAAGTTCAAAAAAGGCTCGCATCATCGATCATGAAAAGATCGAAGAAAAAGATTAGTCTAGATACATCCAGATTAGAAGACATAAAGGAAGCCATTACAAGATTTGATATAAAGTCATTGATTAAAGATAAAGCAATAAAAGTAAAACCTATCAAAGGTGCTTCAAAAGTAAGAACTAGGAAGCTTAAGGAACAAAAGAGTAAAGGAAGAAGATCAGGTCAAGGTTCAAGAAAAGGAAAATTTACTGCACGTTTATCAAAAAAAGAAATATGGATGAACAAGATAAGGAAGCAGAGAATATTCCTAAAAGAACTAAAGGACAAAGGAAAATTCAATTCACAAACGTATCGCCAGCTTTACAATAAAGCAAAGGGTGGATATTTCAGAAGTAAAAGACACATTAAACTTTACATTGATGAACACAATTTGGTGAATAAATAAGATGGGATCACAAAAAACATATGTAGTACCTCATAGAAGAAAGAGAGAGAACAAGACAAATTACAAAACAAGACTTACTCTTCTCAAATCAGGTATACACAGATTTGTTGCAAGGAAAAGCCTCAAACATATAACAATTCAAGTTATACAATACGAAGCAAAAGGCGACAAAGTGCTTTTCACAGTTTCATCTTCAGGATTGAAAAAATTAGGATGGAAACACAGTACATCAAGTATTCCTAGCGCTTACCTTACGGGCCTTCTTACAGGTAAAAAGGTAAAGAATATGAAAATAACAGAAGGGATATTTGACTTGGGATTACAACCTTCCATAAAAGGTTCAAGACTTTATGCAGCATTGAAAGGATTACTCGATGCTGGAGTAAATATTCCTGCTTCAGATAATATATTTCCTTCTAAAGAAAGAATAGAAGGAAAACATATTACCGAATATAAGAAAAATGACATCGAAAAAGATATAGAAGATGTCAAGAAAAAAATACTGGCATGATTAAAATGGCTGATAAAGAAAAGAAAGATTCAGAAGAGGTCAAGAAGACTTCAGAACAAGAAGAAGTAGCTACAAAGGAAACTACAGAAAAAGTAGCTACAAAGGAAACTACAGAAAAAGTAGCTACAGAAGAAGTTATCCCAGAAACCGCGGAAGTGGATGCGCTTGAAGAAGTTCCCAAGGATAAAGATCTTGATAAAGAAATAAAAGCAGTTACAAAGCTGGAAGAAGCCAAAGGTGCATGGAAACCTAAAACAGGTATTGGAAAAGATGTTAAATCAGGAGCAATTACAGATATTGATGAAATTTTAGATAAAGGAATGAAAATACTTGAATCGGAAGTTGTAGAATTTCTCCTCCCTGATATGGAAACAGATTTACTATTAATTGGCCAATCTAAAGGAAAATTTGGTGGTGGACAAAGAAGAGTTTTCCGTCAGACTCAGAAAAAAACCAGAGAAGGAAATAAACCACAGTTCGCTACTATTGCCGTTATAGGCGATAAAAATGGCCATGTTGGAATTGGATATGGAAAAAGTAGAGAAACAGTTCCCGCAAGAGAGAAAGCAATAAGAAAATCAAAACTTAATATATTCAAAATCAGAAGAGGTTCAGGTTCATGGGAATCAACTGCTACAGAACCTAACTCAATTCCATTTAAAGTTGTAGGAAACTGCGGTTCAACTGAAATAACTTTGATACCCGCTCCAAAGGGAACAGGTTTGTGCATAGAAAAAGAATGTGCGAAAATCTTAACTCTTGCAGGTATAGAAGATATATGGACAAAAACAAGAGGTCAGACAAAGACCAGAATAAATCTCATAAAAGCATGTGAAGATGCACTAAGAAAACTTTGTAATGTAAAGATTCTCCCAGGACATATCAAAGCTTTAAATATTGTCGAAGGAGCGAAAAAAGAAGAAGATGGTGTTGTAAATGAGTGAAACACCTATAAAAAAGGTTGAACTGATAGCTGTTGTTAAAGTAAGAGGGGAAATAAACACAAATACAGATATATTAGACACTCTTGCAATGTTAAGTTTGCATAAGAGGAATTTTTGTTCAGTACAAAAAGCAACTCCTTCAATTATGGGTATGATTAAAAAATGCAAGGATTACATTACTTGGGGTCCTATATCAGAAGAGACTCTTAAAGAACTCATAAAAACAAGAGCAGAGAAGAATCCAACTCAACCTGAAAAAACAAAGAAATTTTTCAGATTAAATTCTCCAAAAAAAGGATATGGAAGGAAAGGAATAAAAACACCTTTCAAACTTGGTGGCTCATTAGGAGACAGGGGAGAAAAAATTAACGATTTGATTAAAAGAATGCTTTAAAGAAGTGATAATTATGGTTGTTTACAAAAGAAAGAAAAACACACGCCAAAGAGCTCACACCACACATGGCTATGGATCTATGAAAAAGAATAGAGGCGCAGGTCATAGAGGAGGAAGAGGTAGAGCTGGAAGCGGAAAGAGAGGAGACGTAAAAAAACCAAGTCTTATGTGGAAGAAAGGCCATAAACATAAAGGTAGAGTTGGCTTCAAAACTTATAATCAAGAAGTAATTTCTCCAATTAATTTATCTTTTATTGAAAAGAAGATAATTAAATTAGTTGATAATAAAATTGCAGAGAAAAAAGGAGATACTTTTGTTATTGATTTGAAAAAAATAAAACATAACAAACTTTTAGGTACAGGAAAGGTAACATATAAATATGAGATAACAGTGGATTATGCTTCTAGTAAAGCGATAGAAAAAATAGAAAAAGCTGGGGGAAAAGTAATACTTCCTAAAGTAGATGTAGTTGCTAAAGAAGAAGCAGAACCTGAAAAGACTGCTTCGGAAGAATAAAAATGTCTTTATTTGACGATATCATCAACAACCTGCCGGAAGTTAAATCTCCGACACAAAAAAGGCTTTCTTTTAAGGAAAAGCTTAAGTGGACACTTATAGTTCTTGTACTATTCTTCATTATGGGATTTATTCCTTTATTTGGTATGGGTCAAAACGCATTATCACAATTCGAATTTATGTCTGTTATATTAGGAGCAGAATTTGGAAGTATAATCTCATTAGGTATAGGTCCTATAGTTACAGCTTCTATTGTGCTGCAACTATTAAATGGTTCAGGCATATTCAAATTCGATTTAACTACACACGAAGGGAAAAAGAGATTTCAGGGAATTCAGAAATTATTGGCATTTTTCTTCGTTCTGTTTGAAGGATGTATATATGTTTTCATGGGAGGCTTAGCTCCTACGGCGGTTGGTGATCCATTAAGCACTGGAATGGTGATGACAAGCGCATTGTACTTTAAGGTAGAGTTATTGTTAGTTTTTCAACTATTCCTTGGCGGATTACTGATAATGTATATGGACGAAGTTATAAGTAAATGGGGATTTGGTTCAGGTATAAGCTTATTCATTGCAGCAGGAGTCTCAAAAACTTTATTCATAAGATTATTCAGCTGGATACCAGCAACTGGTGTCAGTGGAACTGGAAGTTTTTCTTATTCAACTGGGGCGGTGTTAGCGTTGTTCCAAGCTCTAGGCCAAAATGACCCAGTTACTGCAGGACTGAAAATAGCGGGTATCATTGCAACTATAGTGGTCATTATAATGTCTGTTTACGCTCAATCTATGAAAATAGAAATACCATTATCTTTTGGAAGAATTCGTGGCCATGGTATAAGATGGCCTTTGAAATTCCTCTACACAAGTAACATCCCAGTTATTCTTGTTGCTGCTTTGATAGCAAATTTACAACTTTGGGCAACATTGCTTGAAAAATGGGGCAGACCATTATTAGGAACAGTTTCAGGAGAAGGATCTGGATTTATCAAATGGATAACAGTTCCAGGTGGTCAGGAAGGATTAGTTGGAGAAATATTAAAAAATACAGTTTCAGTGACGCATATCGGTCAGGCAGGAGGTTACCTCCTTCTCATG
>CAZZGN010000063.1:0-7140 GCA_964654165.1 uncultured Methanosarcinales archaeon
AGGGGCATTAGAAAAAAGATCTGCGAGAAATTAGAGCTATACACAAAAATGCTCGAAGAACTCATACAACCAGATACAACTTTTTCTTCAATGTATGAAGTCAAGGATATGTCAGAAGATGATAAAAAAGAAATATTATCTCTTTTCAAAAAAATGATGCTTTTCTATAAAGAAGGTATGAAACTTAACCTTAATTTAGGAAATGAAGAAGATGTGAAATTTATCAATGAATTTTTTTCTTTTTGGAAAGAAATGAAACCTAAATTAATTTCAACAATTGACAAACTTAAAGAAACTTGGAAAAAGGACGATGATGAGAAACTAATTCAGGATTATTTAGGGTGAAAACATGAAATTATTAGTTATCGGTCCTCAGGGATCCGGAAAGGGAACGCAGGCCAAGAAGATTGCTGAAAAATTTAATTTGAGACATATCTCAACAGGAGATATATTTAGGGAAAACATAAAAAATGAAACTGAATTAGGTAAATTAGCCAAAAGTTTCATAGATAAAGGAGAATTAGTTCCAGATGATGTAACAAATAAGATTGTTGCAGATGCTATTAAAGAATTGGACGATTTTTTATTAGACGGTTTCCCAAGAAATCTTTCACAGGCAGAATTTCTGGATTCTGTAACTAAATTAGACAAAGTTGTTGTAATAGGATTAAATGACGAAGAAGTATTGGCAAGATTGAGCGGAAGAAGAACATGTCCTGAGTGTGGAGAAATTTATCATATCAATTTCAAACCTCCAAAAGTAACAGGAAAATGTGATTTTGACGACGGTGAATTATTTCAGAGGGATGATGACAAAGCTGATGCAATAAATGAACGCTTAGATATTTATAATGAGCAAACACATCCTTTAATTGAACATTATTCAGATATTGTTGTTAAAATTGATGGAAGTCCATCTATTGATGAAGTTTGGGCGCAGATTGAAGAGAAACTTTCTTCATAAATATTTCTATTGGTTTTATGTTATGAAAAAGACTTGACATGATATTAATTACATAGATGTTATCAACTCCTGGATATATATGTTTTTTTTGTTGTGCACATTAATCAAGGCTTCCTCGATCCGTATGAGCAACATTGTGTCTTCATGAGCTATTTCTTCTTTGGAGTTGAGGCTTGTTTTTGCCTTCTCAAGAAATTCTTCTCCACCGTAAAAGTTATTTAATTTTATGAGTACTTCTCCAAGTATTGTGTTTGTGTAAGGGGTGTCATACCCCATATCTATCGCAGTCCTCAAGTCCCATTCAGCGTCTAGAAGTGACATTATCTTTTCTGTTCCATAAAATGAATTTGCTTCTCCTCTTAATGAAAGTATTTGTGGGATAACTGTGCTGTCGACCGGGAGGATTTTCAACGCCTCAGTAAAAAGATTTGCTGCTCTGTCATATTTTCCAGTTTTCATATTTACATGCCCTTCGATAATCTTAATATGCTCGTATGCTTCTTCCATAAGAAGACCTGAATCACTTCTATAAAAATCCATTATCCACAGACTGCTTCTTCTATAATTTCCATTTACGAAATACAAGTCAGCTAGTTCTATCCTTGCATGTGAAGCGGCTATAGGGTGTTCTTCCGTTACTGATCTTTCTAAGAAATATATGGCTCTTATAATCTTACCTTCTTTCTCAGAATTTATCCCTTCGTCGAGAAGAGGTGTAAAAATATCAGTTATTTCATTAATTGATATTATCTTCATTGAATATCGCCTCAATAACAACAGTAGCATAACTTCCTTTTCCTAAGAAAAAAGAAACTTTGTAAGTTTTTTCTTCTATTTTTTCAATTTTCAAATCTTTGAGGTCCATATAAAGATCTCTTTCAATTCCTTCCGACGAAATTTCAGGGAATTTTCTTATTATGAAATCTCTTGTTGTAATTCCTTCTTTTTCCAGTATATCTTTAACAGAATTTTCATCAGTTCCAAAACCAATCAAAGGAAGTTTTTCTTCTTCGGATTCTTTAGCCATTTCATTAAATAATAAACCTTGATATGCGTGAATATACAAGGACATAATCTTTTTTGGAATTATATGTAATGCACCAATATGATTATTTGGGTTATCCTGAAGAAACAGCTTCATTTCACTTTCATATCTTCCTTCGTTTTCTAAAATTAATCCAACAGCTTTTTTGAAATCTCCTTTTACTATTTCTTTTCCAACTAGATGATTATTATTAGAAAATCTTTGTGGTCCGAATAAATTTTTGATTTTATTTACATCTTTTGGAGAATCTGCATCACGAACAATTATAGTGAATTTATTTCCTTCATGACTTCCTAAATTTAATCTTTCATCTCCCTGGCCTTTGTATTCTAAAGAGATTTCTCCGATTTCATAATTTTTTCTTTTCTCCTTTGTTAAATTATCAACAGAGACATATTGTGATGTAACAGCAACTTTATCCTTATTTCCGCAATAATTTATCCTTTTCCTGTCAATATAAAGCCTATCTGCTATTAATCTAAGAGCATCTTCTGTATTATAATTTGTTTTTTTGAGAAGAAAGTAGGAATACCTGCCGTTCTCATTAATTTTTAAGTCTAATATCTCTTCAACAATGAAATCTTCAGGTTTTTCTTTGATTTTATACATATTAGGGTAAGATTTTTAAATGACATTTAAAACCTTCGTCATATGCGCCTGTGGCTCAGTCTGGATAGAGCGAAAGCCTCCTAAGCTTTAGGTCGGGGGTTCAAATCCCCTCAGGCGCGCTTTTTTCCATGGAAAATTATATAAACGCATGATTTTGATTAAGTTCTATGAATACAATATTAATAGCGTTTGTGTTAACTATACTTGCTGGATTGTCAACAGGAATTGGAAGTGCTTTAGCATTTTTTTGTAAGCGAACAAATTTTAAGTTTTTATCTGTGGCTTTAGGATTTTCTGCAGGTGTTATGATATATGTTTCTTTTATGGAATTACTGCCTCTAAGTATAACGAACAGTGGAGAAATTATAGCAATCATATCTTTCTTTTGTGGTATAGCAGTTAGTGCGTTAATTGATTTTATGGTTCCTTCGTTTGAAAACCCCCACCACCTTCATAAGATAGAAGATATGGATGATAAGAAAAAAGCCATAGATTATAGAAAACTCCGTAGGCTTGGAATTTTTACAGCTATAGCAATTGCAGTTCATAACTTTCCTGAAGGTTTGGCTACATTTGTTAGTGCATTATCTGACCCTTCATTAGGGATAGCAATCGCAATAGCAATCGCACTACACAACATACCTGAAGGAATAGCAGTTTCAGTTCCAATCTATTATGCAACTGGAAGCAGAAAAAAAGCTTTCTTGTGGTCTTTTCTTTCGGGATTAGCAGAACCACTTGGAGCGGCCTTGGGTTGTATTTTACTGTGTACTTATCTTAATCCTATGATGATGGGCATTATATTTGCTGCAGTTGCTGGGATAATGGTTTTCATATCCTTTGATGAACTTTTACCTGCTGCTAGAGAATATGCAGATCCTCATTTTGCCATATCTGGTTTGTTTTTTGGGATGGCAGTTATGGCTATGAGTTTATTATTATTATAATTTTAGACAACACCTAAGTTTTCTTTTAAATGTTTAACATATTTCTCTTTTGATTTCGGTTCTTTTTCAAATACTTCTTTTCCGTATTGAAAGAGAGAAAAAATTGCCATTTCATACAGTATTTTTTTCAATGCTTTTCCTTTTTTCGTTAAGTTGTATTCTATAAGTAAGGGAGTCATGTTAATAACTTTTTTTTCTATTATACCATCTTTTTCTAATTCTTTTAATCTTGCAGAGAGCATTTTCGTGCTTATATTCGTATTAGCTTTTAAAAATTCGTTAAAACGTTTTTTCCCTTGGAACATATCTCTTACAATATTAATAGCCCATTTTCTACCAATATGTTCTAAAGCAATTTCAATAGGACAGCATTTCATCTTTTTCACCTTATATTACTTTAAGTTACATAGTAGAATTAAGTAAGGGTTTATATAATTTATGGAAGAATTATTATTCGAAATAAATAATTGTTTTTCTGTTCATTGCACTATACCGTCCTTCTCCACTACTTTCTTTGACGATATTGAGAATAGTTGATTCATTTGATCCTATGTTCTTTTTCCCTTGTAATTCAGCTTTTATCATACTATTACTTTCGGATCCATTTGGTTGGAAATAAATTCTGAACCCTATCTTTCTTTCAACCCCCATATTTCCTGTTGGTTCTACACCAAGGATATTTCCATGTATCTTTATGAAATCTTTCAGCCTATTAGTATCAACTGCATCTTTCAAAGCTGGATAACAAAACTTCGGTGTGTACACCTTACAATGTTCCAAAATTTTCTTACCGTAAATATGGGGGAATGTAGTTTCATCATCGGAAGTCATACACCCAAGACTTTTATAATCTTGAATTTTTTTGAATATATGGTCTAATGCTTTGTCAAGTCTGCTAATTAAACAAGGTTTATTACTAGTTCCTTGATAATCATTAAATACTTCTCTTAGCGCATTTATTGCAACTCTAGGGAGAAGGTTAATTTTATCATTTTTTACTATTATATTTAATTGTGTTAAATACGCTACTTTTTCTTTATTATCCAAAGGAGATAGTGTTTTTAGAATTATATCAAATGTGTCAAAATAATCTGTATTTCCGTCATCTGCAACATAATTTAAAGTTCCAACAGAAAATTCTACTATTTTTGGAATAATACTTATTTCATCCAAGTTGGCTCTGTTTTTAGGTGTATCTTCACCAAGAAAATCTTTTATTGATGATAAATAATCTGTATAAGTTTTGTTAGGAGACATTGTCTCAATCCATTCTTTAAGGGTCCCCCCATCAGACATTTCTTCACCCACCATATCATCTAATGTCCGTGTTTCTTCTTCATCACTACCCATCTTATCCCTCTGTTTCTGTCAGAAAAAAATTATTTAACACAAGCGCATGGCTTATAGCCTTTGTTTAGTGCAGTTGTTTTAGATGCAAACTTTACTTTCATCTTTGGCTTTATATTTTTTGTGAAGACACAGTTGCTTTTATGGAATTTGTTTCCTGTTTTAGAAGCAATAAATGAAGTTTTCTTTCTTGCTACTTTCTTAACAACTTTCTTAACTGTTACTTTTTTTACAGATTTCGCTTTAGAAATTTGATTTCTTAGGTCATGTATCATCTTAAACATTTCCTGTTGATTTTGTGTTAACAATACGATATCCTGCTGTAGACCCATTATGTCCTTTCTTACAAGGCCAAATGAATTGTAAAGATCTTTATTGATTTTATTCATAAGTATCACCTGTGAAGAAGGTTGATTTCTCTGTTTATAAAGGTTTTGGTTTGTAACCACTATAAAATAGTTATTTAAAGTACTTCAAATATTTTTCATTAATATTCTCAGCAAATTAATTTAGAAGATTAAATAGTAAGCTTTATAAACGATATATGAATTCTATTTCATATGAAATGTCACTCATACAATAATTTTTTCATCAACTTTGCAAACAAGTCAAAATTAGACATAATCTTACTTTTGATGAATGGTTCGATGAATGTAACATCAATAGTTGAGAAAACAGGACAAGAACAAAGTGCGGTAAGTCACAACCTAAAAAACCTTTGCGATTGCAATATACTCGTTGCAGAAAAAAAAGGAAGGGAAAAAATCTATTCCCTGAACAAAGACACAGTAATTCCTGTCTTGAAACTTGTTGCAGGGCATGTGAAAAAACATTGTAAAGAAGGATGCTGTAAAAAATGAAAGTTTACATGGATAATGGCTCGACAACTATGGTAGATCCTTTAGTTGTTGATGAAATGTTGAAGTTTTTTACTGAGAAGTATGGCAATGCTTCATCTTTACATTCTTTAGGAGTTGAAGCGAAAGAATCCCTAGAAGGAGCAAGAAAAAAAATTGCTTCATTATTAAATGCCGAAAAAAATGAAATAATTTTTACATCAGGTGGAACAGAATCGAATAATTTGGCAATAAAAGGAATCGCATTTGCAAAAAAACCAAAAGGAAACCATATAATAACAACAAAAATTGAACATAAATCAGTTTTAAATACTTGTAAGTGGTTGGAAACACAAGGATTTGAAATAACTTATTTAGACGTCGATAAAGAAGGTTTTGTAAGATTAGAAGATATTGAAAAAAACATAAATGAAAAAACAATTCTCGTATCAATCATTCATGGGAACAATGAAATCGGATCAATAAATGACATAGAAAAAATAGGAAAACTATGTAAAAAAAATAATATAATTTTCCATACAGATGCGTGCCAAAGTTTTACAAAAACTGAAATTGATGTGAAAAAACAAAATCTTGATTTAGTTACTATTAATTCGCATAAAATACACGGACCAAAAGGAGTTGGTGCTTTATATTTAAGAAAAGGGATTGTAATTGAGAATTTAATGCACGGCGCAGATCACGAAATGAAAAAAAGACCAGGAACTGAAAATATCTCGGGTATAGTTGGATTTGCAAAAGCTTCTGAACTTCCTTCTAATGTAAATAAAATGGAAAAATTAAGAGATAAATTAATAGAAAACATTTTAAAAATTCCAAAAACACGTCTCAATGGCCCAATAAAAAACAGATTATGTAATAATATAAACATATCTTTTAGAGAAATTGAAGGAGAAGCCTTACTTGGATATTTAGATGAAAAAGGAATAAGTTCGTCGACTGGAAGTGCTTGTTCTGAAAAAACTTTGGAGCCAAGTTATGTTTTGATGGCGTTAGGATTAGAACATGAAGATGCAAACGGCACAATGAGATTAACAATAAGCAAATTCACAACAGAAGAGGAAGTTGATTATATGATAAAAGTACTTCCGGAAATAGTAGAGAGATTAAGAAAAATGTCTCCATTAGGTGATTGAAATGTATAATGAGAAGACATTGGAAAGATTTCGAAATCCAAAATTTGCTGGTGAGATAAAAAAAGCAGATGCAATTGGAGAAACTGGGAATGTAAGGTGTGGGGATATATTAAGAGTTTATCTTAAAGTTGAGAAAGATGTTATTAAAGATATAAAATTCAAGACTTATGGATGTATGGCTGCAATAGCTGCTTCAGATATGATGTGCGAACTGGCTTTAAATAAAAAGTTAGAT
>CAZZGN010000064.1:0-7042 GCA_964654165.1 uncultured Methanosarcinales archaeon
TTTGAATTAGGAAAATTAATTGAAGGAGAAACTTATCAAGTGCCTCTCAATGGGGGTATAATTGATTTTTTTGTCTTAAACAAATTTTTAGAATACCATCCAATCATTCTTTCAGTAAAAAATAATGGTAGGGGCGATCTTTCTGGTACTGAATTTGACAGTCTACAAGTTGAATTAAATGGATTAAATACTTTGGAAAAACGTAAAATTAGAGTAAGATGGATGGAACATGCTAGTGTTCATTATTATAATAAAAGGAGGACTATTATTGATGATAATGGTTATTCAGATGTAGAACTTATATTATTAGAGAATTATTCTGATTTCAGAAAAAAAATTCTTTTACCACATAGAATAAATGTTTCTGAAAAGGATTTTAGAGCTATATGTATTAATTATGATAAATTTTTTGGAACCAGAAGCATCTAATAAAAGCGTTAACTTAGTGTGCCCTGCCCGTTTTAGAGGTTGGATTTTAGTGCAACGATGCCGAAGGAAAATTTTAGAGTTGTGTTTAAGTTCCAATCAATTCGACCAAAGGGAGTCTTTATGTGCCTAACACTGGGGGTGTTCTGTTCATAAGAATCAACTAGCAAAATTAGTCGATTCTTTTTTTAATCTGATCAATCGCTTTTTTAAATTCTTCAGGTTTTTGTGAACCAATAAATATTTTTTTTCCATCCAATAATTCCATTTGCAATCCTTTATTACCAGAAACGTTGTAACCTAATCCTTTAGATCTCAATCCATAGCGAATACCCCATCCACCATAATCAATCAATGAGTTGTAAGTGCGGACATAATACTTTTTTATATCCATAATGCGAATTTTGTGAAATGATCTTTGAAGAGGAAAAAATCGAATTAGTATATTTTCCTTATTCTCCTGGATTTTTACCGATAAATTGAGTGAATAAAAAAAAACCAAAAAAACAATGTAACTTATGAAAATGAAAATGAATGTTGTATCAGAAGCTGGATTATTACCAAAAGGCTTGTCAAATATTAATTGTCGGATTAAACCGTATACCTGCAAAATAAAAAAGAAGAAAAAGCCAATCCATAACCAAGGTTGCTTAAACTTCTGATTTTCATCAAATAAGATTTTTTCTTGCATATACTTTTTTTAATTCTTAAATATTAAAAGTTGTCGGTTTCTACTAGAACAGAACTCCCAAATCTTTTTTTGAACTTAAACACAATTGAATATAACATTATATATGCGAAGAATAGTAAATTCTTGTCTCTGAGCGTCTCTAGTGGTTAAATTCTTACGATTGAATTGGAAAAAGTGTTGTAATTGGTTAAGCTATACACCATGTTTGTAAGAAATAAAAGAAGAAAAAAATAAGACTAAAAACTAAATCATCTGTATGCCCAGCTGTTCGCCGAGATTTCTTTTGCGGACATCAGTTTCTTTAGCTTCGTCTATCTTCCCAAGGATCCATGGAGAATTGACACCAGTTATGATTGTCATAACAGTTAATTTTCCTTCCAATTCTTCGTCAACTCTCGCTCCCCAGATAACATTTGCATCTGCATCCATGCTTTCTGTAACCAGTTCTCCTATCTTATTTATTTCATCAAGTAAAAGATCTGGACCGCCAGTTATTTGTATGATTGCGCCTGTTGCGCCTTCATAACTTATGTCAAGCAATGGATTTGACAAGGCACCTTTAACAGCTTCTTCAACTCTATTTTTAGTGTCGCTGACACCTACTCCAATTGCAGCTACTCCACCAGAAGTCATTACTGCTTTTACATCTGCGAAATCAAGATTCACTAACGACGGAATAGCTATTGTTTCTACTATTCCTTTAATCATTGTTGCTATAAGTTCATTAGCAACTGCAAATGCTTCCTTGATTGGTAGATTTCCCGCAATATTTACCAAACGGTTATTATCAATAACAATAACTGTATCAGATACTTCTCTTAATTTTTGTAAACCATATTCAGCTTTGTCAATTCTTGCTCTTTCTATATTGAAAGGCATTGTGACTGTGCCAATAACTATGCACCCATTAGCTTTTGCAGTTTTTGCAACTACATGAGCAGCACCAGTTCCTGTGCCTCCACCCATACCTGCACATATGAAAGCCATATCGGTGTCAATTAAGGCATCCTTAATTTTGCTTATGCTTTCTTCGGCAGCTTCTGTTCCTTTTTGAGGAAAACCACCACATCCTAATCCACGAGTTGTTTCTTCGCCAATCAAGAATTTTTTATCAGCATTTGTAATGTCAATATGTTGTTGGTCTGTGTTAGTTGCAATAATCTCGGCACCCTTTATGCCTTTATTATACAACCAATTAACCATATTGTTTCCAGCACCGCCAACACCTATAACCTTAATATTGGCATTTCCGACATCGAAATCATCGAAATTATCATGTTTTTTTTCAGAATTAAACTTCTCCACAGCCTCATTGACAATAAAATCCATTTTTCATACCTCTCTTTTCGTTTTAAAAGGTGGCGAAGGAATTACCCTCCGCCTAAATAATTGACTTTCATCGCTGCTTTTAGTCATTACTGGTACTACTTTTTGACTTCATTTGTTTTGCGCGTGTCACGCGCATATATTAGTTTACGTTTATGTATATTTATATATCTATTACGCTACTTATATATAAATGTTTCTTTTTTTAATTATTTTCTATACACTAACAAATTATTAAAGAAAGATTTATAAAAAGAACTTGACATTCCCGATTGTATGGAACTTCAAAAAGCCAGAGGAGTGAGGGATTTCAATCCTGAAGAGAAAATTGCAAGGAATGAAATAGTCGATACTATAAAAAAAAGGTTTGAATTATCTGGATTTTCACCAATTGAAACACCCATTATTGAGAGATCTGATGTACTTTCTTCAAAATTCGCTGGTGGAAGTGAGATATTGAAAGAGATGTTTACATTTAAAGATCAGGGGAAAAGAGAACTGGCTCTTAGATATGATTTGACAGTCCCATTATGCAGATATATTGGAATGAACCCTAATATAAAAATGCCTTTCAAGCGTTATCAGATTGAACGTGTTTTTAGGGATGGTCCCATAAAATTAGGAAGATATAGGGAATTTTGGCAGTGTGATATAGACACTATTGGCTGTAATAGTATGATGGCTGAAACACAGCTTATTGAAGTTGCTGATTCAATTTTTAAAGATTTGAAATTGGATGTGGAAATAAGAATAAATAATAGGAAACTTATGAATGGTTTTTTACGTGAATGTGGTGTAGAAGATTATGATGGTGCAATACTTGCTATAGATAAATTAGAAAAACTTGGGGAAAAAGTTGTTAAAGAAGAGCTTAAAATCAAGAATGTAAAAAATATAGATAAGATATTTAAATTTTTGAATATTAAAACTATTGATTCAGTTTCGTTAAAGGATGAAGAAGGCAAAGAAGGTATTAACGAATTAAAAGAATTGTTTTCTAATCTTAAAGAATTGGGAATAAAAATTAAATTTGATATTTCACTTGCCCGCGGCTTAAGTTATTACACTGGAACAGTATTTGAAATATTTTTAAAAGATACTGAAATAAAATCTGCTGTAGCTGGTGGAGGAAGATACGATAACATAATAGGCAGTTTTGTCGGAAACAGAAAAATCCCCGCAGTGGGAATTAGTTTTGGACTGGAAGTGTTGTCAGATGCTATAGGTAAAGGAGATAAAAAAACTGTAACAAAAGCCTTTGTTATTCCAATTAATACAAAAAAAGAATGCTTGAAGATAGTTAAAGAATTAAGAGAAAATGGAGTGAATGCTGATATAGATATAATGGACAGGGGTATAAGCAAAAATCTCCAATATGTTAATAGTTTTGGAATTCCTTTTGCAATCATTGTTGGTGGAGATGAACTAAAAAATAAAAAAATTAAGATAAAAAATATGAAATCAGGCGAAGAAAAAATTGTTAGTACGAATGAAGCTGTAAGGTTGTTAAAATGAAAGTTTCCGAAATTATGAAAATGCCAATAAGAATTGATGAATCTGTTACTATTAGTGACGCTGCGAAAAAGATGTCAAAAGAAAATATAGGTTCGTTGGTTGTTGAAGACAAAGATAAAGTAACAGGAATTATAACTGAAAGGGATGTACTAAATAGAATCGTAGCTGTTGATAAAGATCCATCAACAACACTCGTTAAAGAGATTATGTCAACCAACCTAATTACGGTTTCTACAACAACATCAATTGAAGATGCAAATATTCTGATGACAAAAAATAGAATTAGAAGGTTGTTGATAAAAGATAGGGACAATATTGTTGGCATAATCACAATAAGAGATATTAGCTATGCAGTTAACAACCTGATGAAGAAATTGTTAATGACTGAATCGTATCAGTGAGTCAAGACTTCTGTTCCTTTTTCCCCTATATATAAAGTATGTTCAAATTGGGAAACAATCCCATTATTAACTTCTGGCAATGGAGGATGAGATCTTAAATTTCCTGATAATAATAATTGTCTTATTCCTAATTTAATCTGACCTTCTGAAAAATTAAGCCATCTATAACTAAAAGGAAGGTTATTGAATTTTTTTATTTCTTTGAAAACTTGTCTAGCTATCATACTTCTTACCGGTTTATCATCTATTTGCGCGAAAATAGTTGGGTGGGAAGATTCTTTTATTGCTCCTTTTCCATTAGTTGCGAAAGGTTCTATTGCAACAATTGTTCCTGGTTTTAATGTTTCTTCAGAACCTGTATCATAATTAGGTACTGAGGGCGAGGTGTGAGCGTTATGTCTTTTTATTCCGTGGCCTGAAAGATTATGGATTGGGGAAAAGCCTCTTTTTTCTATTTCATGTTGTATAGCTTTCCCAATTTCTCCTAAAGTAGCACCTGGTTTAGCTACTTTAATAGCAGCTTTTAATGCTTCTTCAGCAGCTTCTAATAGGTCTTTATAATTTCCTGAAAGGTCTATAGTAAAAGCAGTGTCGCCAATATAACCGTCAATCTGAGCACCAATGTCCACTTTTACAACTTCATCTTTAAGAATTGTTTCATCGTTAAAATCAGCTGCATAATGCGCAGCAATTTGGTTTAAACCAATAGTTACAGGAAAAGCTGGTTCAGCACCTAAATCGTAAATTTTCTTTTCTATTTTTTCTGTAATTTCTAATAAAGAAGCACCTGAGATTATAAGGGTTTTAGCGTACTCTCTAACTTTAGCTGTTATTTTACCAGCTTGTCTCCATTTTTCGAGCTCTTTTTCATCCATAATGTAATGATTTTTTATATGATATATAAATTTAACTGGATATAATTAAAGTATTCAAAAATCATAAAGAATTATTTAAGAAATAGCGCAGGTCGCCCCTAACATCCCTTTTGAATAAATATTTCCTGTAGAATCTACCTTGAAAATATATTCATCATCTGATGCACGTCTTATGAAAAAGTTGCTAGTTCCGCCATAAGATATTGATTGTGAATTGTATCTACTTCCTTCTATAACCATATCGCATGAAGAATTTATATATGCTACAACATCTCCTGCACTGCTCTTTATCTGGAATGAATTGCCTTGTGGGGTTGTAATTGATGCAGAAGTTGTTAAACTTCCTACTAATCTTGAATCGCCGTCTGTATCCATCTTAAAGCATTCTGTTCCGTTTGGAAGTTTTATTGTGAAATAATAGCTGCTAGTTATAACTGGGCATATAGGGAGTATGATTGATGTATTGCTCCAGCCGCTGCCTCCGTTCGAGCTGTTTGCCTGGCATGAGAAGATCCATGTGTCGCCTTTCTCAAACGAGGAACTGTTCATTGAATTAACGAGTGTTTCAACACCCGACGTGTATCCATTAAACACACTACCACTGACAATTTCCACGTCGTCCTGGTACCACTTGTAACTATAGCTTGTTATTGAGATTGATGATGTGGCCGTGCAGTAGCCATCAAGATCTTCTGTTGGTGGAATGGCAGTGTATGGGATGGGCGAGATGCGAACGGATGGGACGGCTGGGATGGGCCCGCAGTTGTTTGCCATGCAGGCATATCCAGTACCACATTCACTATTTGTGTTACAGTCATACCAAGTATTGCTACCACAATAATCATTATCTCCGTCTCCATCCATATCATATGCTGTCGAACCTGAAGCGGCATAACAATTACCTGCTTCAGCACTTCCACCTGCACAATCATCTATGACACCATCTCTATCACTATCTAAAGGACAACCATTAGAAGGTGTGCACATATCCCGACCATCACAAGTTCCACTACATAAACAACCATTACTAGCATCACACGCTCCTGCATCTATTGTAAAAGATGCATCATCTAATCCAGTCGTATTAAATTGTGCACATACTGCTGTACCCTCACAAGCAGCATCATTATCACAATCTGAGAATCCAATATTTCTTTTGTATATGCAATCATTTGAAGTACATGCTTCTGTACATTCTGTTCCATCGTTACAAGCGTGACTGCCTTCACTTTCAGCATATTGTCCAGTTGGATCGCAGTGAGCTGTTGTTGTACAATCTACCCACGTACCTGATGAACAAACATCTGAATCTCCTGTAGTGTCAACATCAAAAGTTCCGGCATTTGCATAACAAGTATTTGAATTTGCACAATCAGTACTTATGTCGCAACATCCATCTGTTGAAGTTGGTGCTGACTCTATGCTTGCACCATACGTTGAAGTTATTTTATATTCACTTGCATCGTCACCGCAACATAGTGTTGGATCAACTTCTCCACCAATAGACCAACGACCTGTACCGGCTATAAAAATACATCCAGTAGTTCCTGCATCTCCTCCCCGCCATATCCCATTTAGACAATATGCTTTATTTGGAGTCGTAGGTGCACTAACACCATCACTAGCAGTGCATACATCATTATAATTACAATCCGTACTTACATCACAGCAGGCAGTGATACCATCATTATATCCTGAAGGTGCATCAGGACCAGCTGTTTCTGTTATTCTATTATCTCCAGCATCCTCGCAACAAGTTGTTCCTGAAGTTTCACCTCCTAAATTCCAATAACCACTTCCTTTTACAC
>CAZZGN010000065.1:0-6944 GCA_964654165.1 uncultured Methanosarcinales archaeon
AGGGAAACTTTAAGGAGTGATGAATCTTTCATATTCAATTGATTGATTGGAAGAGATATAAAGTTTACTCCCAATAAAAAAAAGATTGTTCGAGAGATGATAAAATTATTGCGAATGTTGTGAAAATATTGATGAAATACGCTATTTAAACCGAAAAATAGAGGAGAAAAGAGAAAGATTTATATACACAAAAAGGATAAAGAAATGTATTCATAATGATGATTGTTGGGAGGGATATAATATGGCTGAAAAAGTTGTAAAAGCTGGAGTAAAGAGAGCAGAAGGTTATCTGTATTTCGTCGATAAAGGTGGCAATATCGCCAGGACGAAAATGGCCAGAGGAAGAAAGAAAGGAAAAAGCACTCAAGAGGTTGTTTCCAAAACAGCTGTCAAGAGGGAATCAGGCTTCTTGTATTTCGTCGATAAGGACGGAGATGTGGGAAGAACGAAGATGGCTAGAGGAAGAAAGAAGAAATAATTTTCTTTCCTTTTTTCTTTCAAAACACTTTAATATTAGTTGTTCTACCGAGTTGTAAATGGTGAATGGATTTAAGTTCAAGACTACAGCAGAGATTGATATTTCTAAGAAAATAGTAGGTCAGGTAATAGGGCAAGAAGATGCTGTAGAAGTTATAAGAAAATCCGCAGAACAAAGAAGGCATGTACTTTTAATAGGCGAACCAGGAACTGGAAAAAGCATGCTAGGATTGGCATTGGCTGAATTATTGCCAAAAGAGAAACTTGTTGATGTAATATCTTATCCAAATGATAATGATGAAAACAAACCCTTGATTAGAACTGTTCCAGCAGGAACAGGGAGGGGTTTAATTTCAAAAATGAAACTGGAAGGCATGCAAATGTTCAAAAACCAGAACATACTCATGTTTATACTCCTTATTCTCGTTATGGTTGCGCCATGGTGGGTTAGAAGTGAATATATGAAAGACGGCGCAACTGCTGCAACCATTATGTTTGCTGCTTTTTTCCTTGGAGGGATGTTATTCTTAGCTGCCTTTGTATTGTTTATTAACATGGGCAAGAAGATGGGAGGGAAAGCAAAAACTCCAAAACTCATAGTTGATAATTTTGACAAAAAACAAGTTCCTTTCTTTGATGCAACAGGGGCACATGCAGGAGCATTATTAGGAGATGTATTGCACGATCCATTTCAATCTGGTGGATTAGGAACACCAGCGAATGAAAGAGTCGTAGCAGGTATGATTCATAAAGCGCATATGGGTGTTCTGTTTGTTGATGAGATTTCTATATTAAAACCCGCAACTCAACAGGAATTATTAACAGCAATCCAAGAAGGTAAATTTGCAATCACAGGACAATCAGAAAGGAGTGCAGGAGCAATGGTTAGAACTGAACCAGTACCATGTAATTTTGTTTTGATTGCAGCTGGAAACTTAGAAACTGTAAAACATATGCATCCTGCTTTACGTTCAAGAATTAGAGGTTATGGATATGAAGTTTTTATGAATGAAACAATCAAAGATACTAAAGAAAACAGGTTGAAGTTGGCTACATTTGTAGCACAGGAAGTTGTCAAGGATAAGAAAATCCCTCACTTTTCAAGGGAAGCTGTTGATTTAATTATAACTGAAGCAAAAAAAAGAGCAAATAGGAAGGGTCATTTAACATTAAGGTTAAGAGAATTAGGCGGTTTAGTAAGAGCTGCAGGTGATATTGCGAAAGGTGAAAAAGCTAAAATTGTATTGCCAGTACATATTAAGGGTGCAAGAAAAATATCCCGTACATTAGAACAGCAACTTGCTGATAAATATATAGAAAGAAAAAAGGAATATAATGTTATTAAAACTGTTGGCAAACAAGTCGGAAGAGTTAACGGATTGGCAGTAATTGGAGAGGGAAGTGCACACTCAGGAATAATACTTCCAATTGAAGCTGAAGTTACACCTGGTGGAAAAAAGTCAGAAATTATTGCAACGGGTAAATTAGGAGAAATAGCAAAGGAAGCTATAATCAACGTTTCGGCTATAATCAAAAAACTGTTCGGAGAGGACATAAAAGAAACAAAAGATATTTACGTGCAATTCATGCAGACTCATGAAGGTGTTGAAGGAGATTCTGCTTCAATTGCTGTTGCTACAGCAGTTATTAGTGCTCTTAAAAATGTCCCAGTAAAACAAGATTGTGCCATGACTGGAAGTTTATCTGTTCGAGGTGAAGTACTTCCAATTGGTGGTGTTAGTTCGAAGATCGAAGCTGCAATTGAAAGTGGAATAAAAAAAGTTCTTGTCCCTGAATCAAATATGCAGGATATAGTTGTTGATAAGGAAAGGCTTGACAAAATAAAAATAATCTCTGTGAGTGATATAGTTGAAGTGCTAAAAGAGGCACTTGATTGGAAAGGAAAAAATAATATTCTTGAAAAGATAAAGAAAAAACGAGAATAAAGATTTATGTATTTCTAATTCACACATCTCCCCTGTTACTGGAGAATGTATTAAGATAGGGATGAAAGATAGATAAATTTAAATATTAAGTTTCTATAAAAATGATTATGTTAGGTCGTAGGGTATTGAATAAGGCATTGTTTCTTATATTTGGTGTATTTGTAATTCCTTTTGTTTCTGCAAGAAGTATGGGAATGGATATGAACTTTGTTGATATATTTGAAGTTGTATTTGGAAGGCAGGGACTAGGTGGCATATTAACTTCAGATTATGGAGTTTATGGATTAACCATGATATTTTATTACTTATTGTTGTTTTCTGTATTTGCTGCTGGATTAAAAAGAATTAAGATGTTTGAGGGAGAAGGTGGTTTGGGCTTGAATTTCTCGGGAAAACTGCTTTCTCATGCATTTACAGGTTTAAGCTTGCTTGGAATTTTCTCTTATGTGGATCCTAGGAAAGATAATGTATTTGCTCTTTTATCAATATTTGGTATGTATGGGCAGTTGGTTCTGTTGATTGTTATGCTGTTGTTAGTTAAAAGTTGGTTAAAAGACACGGGTTGGAATAATTTAAGAAAATGGGGACTTGCTTTATTCTTAGCTGGATTGCTTGTCTATATGATGGGGGCGTATTCCGCATGACAGCAGCTATTGGTGCAATTTCAATGGTTGTTGGAATTATACTTTTTGCTATGAGCTTTGCAGCTGGACCTAAATCAGCAAGACAAGGAGAAAAATTCTTCAGAAGAAGTGAAAGAAAAGAAAAGAAATTGAGAAAAAGAGAAAAGGACGATTTGGGAGATATGTACTCTGATGAAAAAGATATAGAGAAAGGAGTAAACGCAGAAGGACATGATACTGATGAGATAGAGAGTGAAGAAAAAGAATTAAATCATTTAATTGATGCATTTGAAAGAGATCCAAAAAAATTATACAGTGAATTAAAGAATAGATTAGAAGAAGAAAAGAAGGAATTCTTAAAATCAATAGGACATGCTAGGTATACTCTCGATAAAGAGAAAGATGAGAAAAAAACAAGTGAAAAAATCGAAGAAGAAATTGAAAAAGAAGCAAGATTACATTTAAGTGAAAAACATCGTGATAAAAAATACCTCACAGATGAAGAATTGAAAGAAATAAGAAAAGAACTGAAACTTGAGAAGAAAGAACATGATGAAATTAAAGAGGATTTAAAAGATGAAAAGAAGATGGAAAAGATAACAAAATTGCTTATTCATCACTTACATAATTTTTTAGAAGTTATTTCTGAACAAATTAAGATTATGAATAAAGACATTGGTGCACTAGAAGCTGTTAGTGAGTTGAGAAAATTACAGCATGAGAAGGAAAAATATGAAGATGAATTCTTAGACGAGTTTGGAAAGGTTAAAGATTTAGAAAGTGATCTTAGTAATTCATTGAATTATCTTGCCAAATTGGAGAGAAGAGATAATAGAACTGGGAAAAAAGCAATAAAATCCAGTAAAGAAGGTCTAACTCTTCGTGATTTGGATAGATAATTTATTCTAATCTTGGGTTTACATATTTCTCAACAAGAACTTTTCTCAAAACCTCATTTTGCTCTGCGAGTTCTGGATGTTCCTTTTTCAAATAATCATTAATTCCCTTTAGAATCCATGAACTTCCCACATATTGATCAAAAATGTGATAACCATTCTTTGTATCTATGAAATGATTTACATTTTTTATTAACTTTGTTCCTTCTAACAATTTCTTTTTTTCATATAACCATGGGGTCATTACAATAAGCTCTGAATTTTGAAGATTTTTCCTAACCAATTCAAGATCTATATTTTTTAATCTTTCAGAAACATGTTCATAACCATTAGATGGTTCATCTCCCGAAAGTATTCTTAATATGCCATAAGTTCCAGAAAAATCGCAATGAGGATTATCAAGAATGTCATTCATATAACTAACTGAATTATCTTCAGTTAATATGATTGCTTTATCTTCTAATGAAGAAAGTCTATCTGCTAACTCTCCATCTGTTCTAGCTCTTTGAAGTTGGAGATTTTCAAATACTTGTTCTATGTCTGTAACTATATTTTCAAATACCTTGCAAAACTCCAAATTATGCTTCATTGAATAAGCAAAGATTAATTTCATTTTTACATATGATTCCCCTGCCCATTTATAATATTTTCTATAGAGTGATAACAAATACTGTAGCGAAACATTTAAATACCAACTTCAGTTTCTCTTACAAATCTGCTTCTCAAGTATCAAGAGGGGTAGTTTTCAAAGGTAACCAAAATGGTAAAGAAAGGCGATTTTATTGAGATTGAATATACAGGCAAATTAAAAGAAGAAGGCTTCATATTCGACACAACTGATAAAGCAATAGCAGATAAAGAAGGTATTGGTAATCCCGATACCGATTATGGACCTGCAACAGTATGTGTAGGAGAAAATATTCTTATTGAAGGATTAGATGAAGATGTTATAGGGAAAGAATTAAACAAAGAATACACAGTTGATGTTCCCACAGAAAAAGGATTTGGTAAGAAAAACGCTAAATTAATACAATTGGTTTCTGCCTCAAAATTCAAAAAACAAGATATCAACCCTGTTCCAGGATTGCAAGTTCAAGTAGACAATCAAATGGGCCTGATAAAAGTCGTAACTGGTGGAAGGGTTATGGTCGATTTTAATCATCCTTTATCCGGAAAAGAGTTAATTTATACTTATAAAATAAACAAAATTGTTGAAGATATTGAGGAAAAAGTTAAGGCTTATTTCAAAGTTATATTCAGAATTAAAGACATTAAGGTAGAGAAAAAAGAGAATGTAGTGGAAATAGAGACAAAGAATGAGATGCCTGAAATGCTCCAGAAAGAATTTGAGAAAAAACTCAAAGAAGTGATTTCAGATAAGCTTGCATATAAATTTACCTCTGCGGAGAAGTCAGAGAACAAATAAGTTTAAATATCAGTGCGCCCAAAGAAATATTAGCTTAGGGCGAGGTGTATAAGGTGGAATTCGAACAAGAATCATATTCAGATAATGAAGAAAAGGTTGAGGAGGAATCCCAACAAGTAGAGGAAGAAACTCCTGTAGAGGAGCCTCAAGAAGTTGTAAAAGAAGAACCTCAGCAGGTTGAAGAACCTGAAGAGTTTATCAAAGAGGAGCCAGAAAAAATGCCCATACAAGACGAACCAAGGAATTTTAATGTATTGGATGCAGAATTGGAAGAATTACTCTCAAAGCAAAAAGCAATGATTAAAGTCGTTGGTTGTGGAGGAGGGGGAAATAACACTATAGAAAGAATCTCTGAAGTTGGTGTTGCAGGAGCTGAGACAATAGCAATTAATACTGACGCACAGGATTTATTATACACTTCTTGCGATAAAAAACTCCTCATAGGGAGGGATATCACAAAAGGTTTAGGTGCTGGAAGCAATCCTAAGATTGGCGAAGAAGCTGCAAGGGAAAATGAAAGAGAAATTAAGGATGCTTTACAAAATTCAGACATGGTTTTTATAACATGTGGCCTTGGTGGTGGAACTGGAACAGGTGCTGCCCCCGTTGTCTCTGAGATAGCAAAAAAACTTGGTGCTTTAACCGTGGGCATTGTTACTATACCTTTCCAAATGGAAGGCCAGAGAAGATATGAAAACGCAGTTCTTGGATTAGAAAAAATGGAGAACATTGTCGATACGTTGATAGTTATACCTAATGATAAATTATTGGAGTTAGCTCCTGACTTACCACTGCACACTGCATTTAAAGTTGCAGACGAAATTTTAACGAATGCAGTTAAAGGAATTGCAGAAATGGTCACGAAAGCAGGACTTGTTAATTTGGATTTTGCTGATATAAGGGCTGTCATGGGAGATGGAGGAGTAGCTTTGATAGGTGTTGGAGAAAGTGATTCCGAAAACAGGGCAACAGAAGCTGTTGAAAAAGCTATACAAAACCCATTGCTAGATGTAGACATAAATGGTGCAACAGGTGCTTTAATAAATGTAGCTGGTGGAAGTGATATGACTTTAGATGAAGCAAAGAAAGTTGTTGAGACTGTGTCAGATAAATTATCAGATAATGCAAGATTAATTTGGGGTGCACAAATCTCAGAAGATCTTCAAGGAACAATCAGAACTATGTTAATTGTTACCGGTGTACAATCATCTCAAATATTTGGACCTACAAGAAAATTATCGCATAAGAAAAAAGAAGAGATTGAAAGTGAATTAGGAATAGAATTCGTTGATTAAAATGAGATTAAGCAAGATAGAAATATTTTACAAAGAATGTATAAGAGTTTTGAAAGTTACTAAAAAACCTTCAATGGAAGAATTCAAAACTGTTACAAAAGTTACAGGATTGGGAATGATAGTAATTGGTGCTGTAGGTTTTATAATAAGCATCATATTCAAAATATTTGTGGGATAAAAATGTCGGAAGAAAAAACTAGTACAATATTTGGTCTGAGAACTACAGCTAATAGAGAAGATCAGGTAATGGATTTTGTTCAAAGTAATGCTTCTAAGAAGAA
>CAZZGN010000066.1:0-6830 GCA_964654165.1 uncultured Methanosarcinales archaeon
ATATACTCCAAGGAGCAAAACGAAGAAAAAATGTTGCTTCGTTGTATTTTATGGCCGGGGCAATAGATCTCTATCTGGGAATTAAAGATAATATTAACGACAAATCTGGCGTTATATGGTATTTATTCGCAGTTTATTTCCTTTATATGGGGTATAAACTAATAAAAACACCTATGAAGAATGTAAAAGAATTAAAAGAAAAAATAAACTTGTTCGAGAACATTGACGAACAAACATGGATTGACACAATCGAGCATACAAAACCAAAACTCGAGAAGCTGTTATGGAGCTATGATTACTAAATCATCTAACATAAACATTCTTTGATTAATATTAAAAACCTTTTCAAATCCACTTTTTCTTCCAAAAATAGAATAACATTCCGAACATCATTAAACTCATCAAAGCAATCATAACCCAAAAACCATAATAATTTGTTGAACCGGGAAGATTAATAAAATTTGTTCCATAAATTCCCGAAATAACAGTCAAAGGCAGTGCAATTGTAGCAATTATGCTTAATACTTTCATAACTTCATTCATATTATTGCTCACAGTAGACATATATGCATCGAATGTGCTTCCAACTGCTTCACGATAATTATCTATAGAATCCGAAACCCTAATAGTATGATCATAAATATCTCTAAAATAAGGAACAGATTTTTTTGAAATAAATAATTGGTCATTTTTTGCAATCATGGATACTTTATCCCTCTGAGGAAGCGCGACCCTTTTAATTTTAACAATTTGTCTTTTGAGAAATAGTATTTTTGATATTGTTTCCCTTCTTATCTTCTTTGCTATAACATTTTCTATTTTTTCAATTTCGTCGTCGATATATTCTAAAACAGGTAAATAGTTATCAACTTCAGCATCTAAAATTTTATGAAATAAGAAATCCAATCCTTTTTTAAATGAAGTTTCTATTCTTTTATTATCTTTTTTTAAATTTTCAACACTTTCGATAGAGTATTTATGATTTGTAATCAAAAATTTCTTCCCTAAAACAAAATCCATCTCAATTATATCTATTTTCTTTGATTTTTTTATTGTATAAAAGACACAAAATAAATAATCATCAAATTCTTCTACTTTGATGCGAACATGACTATTATAAAGGTCTTCTGAAGTGAGGGGGTGAAGACTAAAAGATTCCCTTAATATTGTTTCTTCTTCTTTTGTTATATCTGTGACATCAATCCAAGTGGGATTATTCCCTGTTTCCTTAATAGAATTCGCCCTTTTGACAGAGCCATCATAGAAAAAAATATCCATCATTTTTTTCCACCTTTCATAACTATTGTTCTGTAAGGGAAAGGAATTTCAATTCTCTCTTTGTCAAATTTCTTTTTTATACTTTTGTTAAGATCACAACCCATCAAAAACGCTTCAGGAGAGTTTTTAGCCCATACCCATGCTCTTAAATTAACCGAAGAATCTCCAAAACCTACAACCCTTACAGCCACTTGTTTATCTCCTTTCTCAATATCTTCTTTTGTTCTTCTATCTATACATGAAGGATGTTTTAAAGCTTCACTTTCCATTATCTTCATTGCTTTATCAACATCTGAATCATAACTTATTCCAAACTCGACAAATTTGCATATTTCTTCATCACCCATATTTGCATTTTCAATTTTCTCATTGCTTATAACTGAATTAGGGATAACCATTCTTTTATTTTCAAATGTTCTGACAACTGTGTGTCTTAATGATATATCTTCAACCACTCCAGAAACATCTGTACCAACTTTAATTCTATCTCCAACTTTAAACGGTTTGAATATAACAATAAATATCCCACTAACAATATTTGCAAAAGCATGCTGTGAAGCAAAACCAATTATCACTGCCAAAATTCCTGCTCCCGCAAACAGAGAAACAGATAATGATCTCAGAGGAGGTATGAGGTATATTGATAATCCAAAACCTATGAGATATATTATGGCAGAAAGAACGTGCCTAAGAAAGGTATATTTTGTAGAATCAACTTTTATGATTTTTGAAGAAACATGAAAATTTTTTTTCACTATTCTTGACACAATTTTAGCAAGAACAAAAGTGAATATCAAAACGAGTATAGATAACAAATAAGGTCTCAAAGTTGAAAATAATTCATTTGTAAACAATTAAATCCCCTCACTAAAAAGAAATATTTCAGAGTATAAAAATCTTTTCATCCTATTTACTCCATTCAATGTTCTCCAAGAAATCTCTAAGTTTAGATATATTTGGAAATTTTTTAAGAATTAAAGATCTTTTTAATCCACTACAGATATATTTAATTTCTTTAGGCATATTAGGATAATGATTTTTTCCACCTAGAGTTTCATAGAAAACATTAATCAAATCAACTATGTCTTCTTTTTTTAGAGAACCACTTGATGAACCCAATTGAATCAAATCAAGAATTTTAACTTCATAACCCAACCCCTTCTTATTAACAATTATATTTTCTGTGTGAAGGTCACCATGATATTCTCCATTTCGTGTATCTCCTCAATTCCGCAGACCAACGCGTAAAGTAGATGTAAAGCATCAAACGGTTGCAATCTTTTTCCTTTTTGTACATCAATATATTCACTAAGCAAGTCTCCGGAAATATATTCCGAGATTAAGTAATGAACTAACCCTTCTCTTAGGAGTACTTCATCTTGAAAATGATATTGTATCAACATTTTGCAATTTTTTAGTTTGTGTAATTTTTTTGCATAAAATCTACTAGTTCTTCCATGTTTGTTCCTTTTTGGATAAAAGAACTTAGCTGCCCTTTCTATCCCGGTATTGCATTCTCTAACAAGATATACCTCTCCCTCCCAACCTTTTCCGAGAAGAGATATTATTTCATACTTTGCATGGATTATTTCTTCAGGCTCCAAGTCAAATTGTTCGTCTTTCATTTTAAAATAAAAAATAAAATTAAAATAAATCTTTATCTGGATTATGTGTAAAAATACCTAATTCTATTCTCAATTCAAATCCCTGTATTCCGTCTTTTCGATATACCTAATTTGATTCATGTTAGATGTATATTTCGCTTCCAATCTGTGTATTTTTTCTATAATCTCCTTATTCCTACTGCGCAGATTTCTAATCTTAAAATCCGCTGAGAGGAATATATGCTCATACTCCTCACTCATTTTTATCACCTATTGATACAGTTCTGCTAACTGTATTCTTCTTTATCAGGGTCAACACCAAAATCCTCACGATCTGGTTCTATTTCATCTTCGTCCTCGTCATATCCGAGATCCATTTTTTCGTCTTGTTCCATGATTACACCTCCAAAATCTTACTAAAAAGAAGCGGCCTCAATCCGGCCACCTCTATAATTCTAAAATACCTATTTTTTCTTTGTATTTGTTGCTTTCTTCTTTACCATTCTATAAGCACCTCCTATTGATTACCCAGTTTAACTAGGAACATAATTTTAAATTCGTGTATCTCTTTCTCAAGGCTTCAAGCTGCCTTGTTCTTAATTTTCTGACACGTTTGTTTTCTATCTGGGAAAGGTCCCACTCTAAATTAAGCATGCTCTTTCTCAGCTTTTCTATGTCTTCCCCTTTTTGGCCAAGGAAGATATGTGCCCTTTGGTTTTCTTTGTTTTTCATTACAATATATAGGAAGACCTAAAAATTTCACGACAATAGAACCAGTTAATCCACTAATAATGTTAAACCTAGTATTTAAACTTATCTAAATCATCTAACATAAACATTCTTCAACTTACTAGAAAAAATATCTTTAGCAATTTTAATTTGTTCGTCATTTGGAGGTTTAACATCTCTGTACTTATACTCAATTCCCATTTCCTCGTATTTCGGTATACCATCAGTGTGGTAAGTTAAAATTTCAGTTCTCTTCAACATATTATATTTAGAAAAGATTGAAGCAGTTTCTTCCATGTATTCTTCCTGGTCTGTATAACCGGGCATCAATACATACCTTAACCAAAATTCTTTCCCAGTTTCTTCACAATAATCTGCAAATTTCAAAGGGTCAAAACTTATTCCAGTAACTTTATGTCTCCATTCAGGATTAATATGCTTCAAATCCAATAACAGCAAATCCATTGAATCTATAAACTCCTTAGAAGCATCTGTAAATATAGAAGCATTTGTTTCAACAGCAATATGCACACCCATTTCCTTTATTTTCTTCATCAAAGGAATTAATCCTTTCATCTGAACAATAGGATCTCCTCCAGAAAAAGTTACACCGCCATTGTCTCCAAAATAAGGTATCTCTTTTCTAACTCTCTCTAGAATAAATTCATCATCAACTTCTTTTCCAGCATTAATCGGCCACGTATCTGGATTATGACAGTAAACGCATTCTGCATTACAACCTTGTAAGAAAACTAAAAGTCTAATCCCCGGTCCTTCTTGCGTACCCAATGTTTCAAATGAATGAAATCTTATCAATGGAATGTCCTCGCTATAACTTCTTTTTGTTGCTCCTCAGTCAATCTTATAAAATGAACAGCATATCCTGAAACCCTAATTGTTAACTGTGGATATTTCTCTGGGTGGTGCATAGCATCTATTAATGTTTCTCTGTTCAAGACATTTACATTAAGATGGTGTGCATTCTTTTTGAAATACCCATCCAATAAATTAACTAAATTATGTACTCGTTCCTTTTCATCAACTCCCAAAGTTGCAGGGACTAACGAGAAAGTGTTCGAAATTCCGTCCATGCATGATGTATAAGGAATCTTCGCAACTGAATTTAAAGAAGCGACTGCTCCTGAAGAATCTCTCCCATGCATTGGATTTGCACCTGGAGCGAATGGTTCACCTTTCTTTCTACCGTCAGGTGTTGAACCAGTTTTCTTTCCATAAACCACATTTGAAGTTATCGTTAAAATTGACAATATGGGTTTAGCATTTTTATAGATGTAATGTCTTTTAAGTTCAGCATGAAAATCTTTGACTAATTTCTGTGCAATTTTATCTACCCTATCATCATCATTTCCAAATTTTGGGAAATCACCCTCTATAACAAAATCTTGCGTAATTCCATATTCATTCCTTATAGGCTTGACTTTCGCGTATTTTATAGCAGACAATGCATCGGCAACAACTGACAAGCCTGCAATTCCGAAAGCCATGCTTCTTTCAACATCGGTGTCGATCAATGCCATCTGTGCTCGTTCGTAAAAATACTTATCGTGCATATAATGAATCACATTCATTATGTTTACATATTCTTTTATGAGAGAGGGTATTATTAGTTTAAATTTATCAACTACTTCTTTATATTTCAAATAGCCATCTGGGTCTGGCATTTCTGTTATTCCATCAAATACCTGTACACCAGAAATTTCATCTTTTCCCATATTCAATGCCATCAATAATGCTTTAGCCAAATTACATCTTGCTCCAAAGAACTGCATTGATTTTCCTGTCTTCGTACAGGATACGCAACAGGCTATTCCGTAATCCTCAGTCTTCCAGACTTTCCTCATTAATTCATCATTTTCATACTGTATAGATGAAGTGTCTACCGAAACCTTGGCGCAAAACTCTTTGAAAGGTTTTGGCAATTTTTTATGCCAGAGCACAGTTAAATTTGGTTCTGGGGAAGATCCAAGATTGTATAATGTTTGCAAAAATCTGTAAGATGTCTTTGTTACCTTATGTTGGCCGTTATTGAAACATCCTGCTATGGCTTCTGTCACCCATGTTGGATCGCCTGCAAAAAGTTGATTGTATTCGTCCATTCTTAAATGCCTGACAAGTCTAAGTTTCATCACTAAATGATCGATTAGTTCCTGTGCCTCTTTTTCAGTCAGCTTGCCTTCTTTCATATCATTCTCTATAAAAATATCCAAGAATGTACTCGTATTCCCAAAACTCATGGCAGCACCGTCCTGCTCTTTTACAGCAGCAAGATAGGCAAAGTAAGTCCATTGTACAGCTTCCCTTGCATTCTCTGCCGGCCCCCGTATATCATGGCCGTATGAAGCAGCCATCTCCTTCATCATTTTCAAAGCTTTTATCTGCTCAGAGATTTCCTCTCTAAGCCTTACCTTTGTATCGTCCATCTCTCCTTCATGAGCTTTCTTATCTTTCTCTTTCTCTTCGATAAGCTTATCAACACCATATAATGTAACCCTCCTATGGTCCCCAATGATTCTGCCCCTTGCATAATTATCAGGCAAGCCTGTAACAATCCCGACCCTTCTCAACAATTTCATGTGATTTGTATAAACATCAAACACCCCATCATTGTGCGTTTTTCTGTATTTTGTGAATATTTCCACAACTTTCGGATCTAATTCCCTTCCATTCTGCTCACACGCAGCTTCGACAATCCTTATTCCGCCAAAGGGTTTTATTGCTCTCTTTAATGGAGCACCTGTCTGCAGACCCACTATTGTTTCTTTATCTCTGTCGATATAACTTGGAGGATGGCTTGTTATCTGTGATATGGTTTCAGTGTCAATATCCAAAACACCGCCATTTTCTATTTCTTTTTTAAGAAGTTCTTTGCACTCATTCCATAAATCTTCTGTTCTCTGTGTTGGTCCTTTTAGAAATGAAGCATTCCCCTCATATGGTGTAAAATTATTCAGAATAAAATCATTGACATCTATTCCATCGTTCCATTTTCCGTTTTTGAATTCGATTTTAACCTCTTTTTTATATAATTATTTTGATGAGATGAATCTTGTTATAGCACTTTATATATTTTGTGTAGAATTAAGAGCAGATATGCCATTAAATAGGGAAGATTTATAAATAAAACGGTTTTACACCATTAAAGAGTAATAAAATGACAGGAAATAAAGATTATACTGGAATTTTCGAAGGAAAGAACAT
>CAZZGN010000067.1:0-6650 GCA_964654165.1 uncultured Methanosarcinales archaeon
TTACAATTTCTATTTTTTCAGCATTGCTTGGATATGATATTATTAATGGATTAAAGGCGAAATCACAAGAATGTTGTTTCGGTTCTCCTGTGTTTATATCAAGTTCAGGTTGTAAGAAAAGAATAGTATTTTCAGAATTCCAAAAGACTGCTTCTTCCATATTTTCATATACAAAGATATTGCCTTTTTTTACATATGAATCAACATCCATTTCATTGTAGTTTGCAAGTAAGGTTTCTTCATTGGAATATTCATATAAATATAAAACACAAATTTTATCTTGGTTTTTGAAATTGGTATTATAGTTGGCTGTAAAATCTGCAGTCCCGGGAACGTTCATTTCAACAAAATCTTCCATAGTTGTTCCAGAACCTAATTGTATTTCTTTTGGGTAAGCATTCACCATCATTAGACACATAATAAATACTATCAAGTAAAGCAGTTTTTTCATCATCAAACACCCCCCATCAATGGTAAGTATATACCCCTATATAAATTTTGGGCATATACATATATAATTATATTTACTTCTAAAATAACACTTTTTTTATTAATAAAAAGATAGATATACAGCTTTTTAAATGTTTTTGATAAGCGTCCGGAAGATTTTAGGAAATGTGAAGAGCATTAAGGACTAATTATACCGCATCCATCTCTTTGCTATCTGCTCTGCTTTCTCTCGGTCTTTTATGACACCCTTCTTTAGGATATTATCAGTCATTTGACCTACAAGTTCCATTCTTTTGTCAAAATCGTACATTGTTACCCCCATATAACAGAAAGATGAGATAGTATTTAACTTTTTCTCATATTTAGCCTTATTATAGAAATATTAATATATTGAATAGTATAAAAGTGATATATGATAGAGAATATAACAGCTTTACCGACATTTCTTGAACCCTTAGCATCTTCCATGAATAATGTTATTGGGCTTGTACAGGTGTTAGTAGGGGGAGTTTTTGGGTTATATCTAATCATTTTTGTATGGCGAATATTTGATGCAAGAAGGACAAAGAAACTGCTTTTAAATATCCAGAAACAGATGGATAGTGTGAGGGCGGCAGTAAAAAGGATTGAAAACCAGGATAGAAAGGAATTTAAGGAGAAGCTTAATGAGCTTATAATAAAGATTGATAATAAGAAAACTTTAAAAAGGAAGAAATAGTTCTTTTCAATATGACATTTGATTATGAGAAAGAAGCAAGAAAGTTGTTTTCTAAAGTAATAAGGAAGAAAGATATTATTATAGAAAGGCCCAAGGATAGTATATATGGGGATTATGCGTTTCCATGTTTTTTATTGGCCAAGGAAAAGAAAAAATCCCCAGTACAAATAGCTAAAGAATTAATAAGTGATGTTAAAGCTGAGGTTGAGAAAAACAAAATTTTCTCAGAAGCTAAATTAGTGGGGCCGTACATAAATCTTTTTGTTCATAAAGGAGTGTTTGCAGAAAATGTTCTAAAGGAAATTATGAAAAAGGATTATGGAAAAGGCAGTAAGAAAAAAGATAAAATCATGGTTGAATATTGCCAGGTTAATACTCATAAAGCATTCCATGTAGGTCATTTACGCGGAACATTATTAGGAATGGCGTTAATAAGATTGTTGCGTTATAATGGATATAAAGTTGTTTCTGCAAACTACCAGGGAGATATTGGAACTCATGTTGCAAAGTCTTTGTGGTATCTGACAAAACATTTCAAAGGAAAATTTCCTGACAAAGACAAAGGAACATGGCTAGGAGAGATTTATCAGAAAGCAAATAAACTTCTTTCAAAGAATGAAGACTACAATAAAGAAGTTTCAGAAATTCTACAAAAATTAGAAAATAATGATAAAGAATTAACTAAATTGTGGAAAGAGACAAGAAAATGGAGTCTGGACGATTTTGAAATTCTATATGATAAATTAAATGTAAAATTTGATGAATACTTTTTTGAAAGTCAGATGGAAAAGGAAGGCAAGGAACTTGTAAGTGCGTTGGTGAAGAAAAAAATTGCTCACGAGAGTGATGGGGCAATTGTAATTGATTTGGAAAAATATAATCTTTCTATATTTCTTTTGTTAAAAAGTGATGGGACAACTTTATATTCAACAAAAGATCTTGCTTTAGCAAAAGCGAAATTTGAGAAATATAAAGTAGATCGCTCACTACATGTTGTAGGTAGCGAACAAAAATTTTATTTTGAGCAAGTGTTCAAAACTTTAGATTTGATGGGTTTTAAACAGGCAAAAAAATGCTTTCACCTGCCATATGAACTAGTTAATTTAGAAGGTGGAAAAATAAGTTCTCGTGAAGGAGAATTAATCTTAGCAATGCAGTTAATAAATGATGTTATTATATTTGCCAAAAAAGAAGTGAAGAAAAGACATAGTGATTGGAATGATAAAGAAGTTGAAAAAACTGCAGAATCAATTGCTTTAGCCGGAATAAAATTTAGAATGCTAAGTCAGGATAATAATAAGCCAATTGTATTTAGTGTAGAAAAAGTACTCGATTTTGAGGGCGAAACTGGCCCATACATCCAATACGCGCATGCTCGGATCTGTAGCATATTAAGAAATTGTAAAAAAGATGTTAAGAATGCGGATTTATCTTTACTCACAACAACAGAAGATAAAAAAATAATTTCAATCCTTTCAAATTTTCCTACAGTTCTTGAAGATTGCTCGGAAAATTACAAATTATTTCCATTGTGTAGATATTTACTAGATTTATCTCAGGCTTTTAATGAATACTATCACAAGCATCAAATCTTGAAAGAGAAAGATGATGTAAGGGATGCAAGATTGTTCTTAATACAAGCTGTCAAGAAAGTTATTTCAGAAGGTCTTGAATTGTTAGGGATAGAAGCACCTGAAAGGATGTAGTTAACAATTAATCTTCTTCTCTTCTCCTGTTGCGCATACAATTTTATTATTAGACAAGAAATAAGAATCTGTTGAAGGGAAGTCTACTTTGTATTTACAGCAGATATTATTTACCGCGCTTTTTATTATCAATTCCATCTCTTCTTCCAAAGATGTAATTTCATCGTTTAGTCTTTGGATATCTTCTTTGTAGGATGATATATCGTCACTAGTTTCTTCTATTTGTTTGGATAATTTACTTTCTAATTCTTCTTCGAGTAAAGTTATGTTGTTTTCATATTCTCTCCTCATGATTACAATATCCGATTCAATCTTCTTTTTATCTTCATAACAAGTATAAGATGTTTTTGTCATTTCTTCTACCTGGTTAATGTATTCTTTGTTGAGATTTTCACAAGATTCCAGTTTTATATTAGAAGTTTTTGCATCAGTTTTTGTCATTTCAACCTGTTCGATGATGGAATTTAAGTCCATCCCAATATTCTGGAATTCTTTTGATAATTGCATACCAGTTATTGTAGGGCGTATCATTAAGAGGATTATTATGAACATTACAATTACGATTGTCACGGTTAGAAATACTTGATGTTTGTGGGATAACTCCATAATGGATTCTTAAGTCTTTGAGTTTAAATATCTTTTGAAAAGAATAAGCCTGGAGGGATTTGAACCCCCATCAATCGGTCACTGGCCAATATATTTGTCTTCAGTAAGTCCAGATGGGAATCTCCTTAACTTTTGCGCCGAACCTTTTTAAAGTGTTAACAATCTTTGCTGATTTTCTTCTATCGGAAAGAATTACACCTCTATTTATCTTTTCAACACCTACCTCATTTACAAAACCTCTTGTTTCTGTCCTATATTTTTTTCCTTTGAAATTGGATTCTGAGATAGACCCATGAATGGCCCTATTAAGTTTTACTTTTTCAGTCTGTTTTATATCGCTTAAGGAATAGGAAATTATAGATTTTGGCTGAAGTTCAGTTTTCTTTATATTTATCCCTATTGGCTTTCCGTAAAGAAGAATCCCTTCTCCTGACAATGCACCTTTTAGTTCTGTTTCCTTAGGCAAATCTTCTAGATTTAAAATTGTCATCTGTATCTTTTCATCCTTATACATATTTAGTTCTTCCATCAGTTTGAATTTGTCTGTTTCATCAATGATTATTGCAATGTCTATATCGGAAAGAACAGTATCATCCCCTCTGGCAACTGATCCAAACAGCACTATCTGTATGATGCTTCTAACAGACTTTATTTTATTTGCAAAATCAATTGCTGTTTTTAGATTCGATTTCATCTTTAAGCACCTCAGTGCATATTTTTCTGATTCTTTCAAAAGCCATTTTTGCTCTTTTCGCTGCTTCGGTATCTTCTCCTTTTCCATAAACATAACTTGGTCTGAGCTGTTCTATTATTCCAATAAGATTTGCAACTTCTTCGCTTATATTTCCAAATGCTTTTTCCTTTTTAATAAAACCAAAAAGTTTGTTATGTTTGATATCATTATCTTCTTTTACATGCCCCATTTTGTGCATTGCTGCATTTACATAATGCGCTGATGTAAGCATAAAATCTTCAATTAATGTTTCGGAATCTTCTTTTAAGTCTAATTTTGATATTGTTTTTTGGAATCTTTCTATTTTTCTTAAATGCGAATCGATTTTCATGTTTTATATGTAAAACAGAACACCTATTTAAGCTTTTCTGTTTTATTCGTAAATATTACGAAATTGTTGGAAATTATTCAATTCAGAGAATATGAAGTGACCCCGCTGGGATTCGAACCCAGGTCTGCTGGTCCGAAGCCAGCTACACTATCCAGACTATGTTACGGGGCCATAAACTAAACAATCATATTGTTATTTATATAAATATTGTGTATAGAACTAGTTATTTCGTGAATCTACGAAAGGATTTTCCCCTTCTCCGACCCATACATATCCTACTTCCTTTTCCCCAATATTGAGGAATTTGTCGAGTTTTTCTTCTATCTTATCAACGAATTTCATAAAAAACACCTATTTCTTTACCATAACTATTTCTATAGTTGAAACACGAACATCTTTTCCTTCATTATTCTGAAATTCTTCAGAGTTAACCTGTATATCTTTGATGCCGACTGTGTTGTCAAGAAATCTTTTAGCAGCAACTTCTGCAACATCAACAGCTCTGCTGATGAATTTTCCTCTTGCTTTAATGATTACCTCTTCAGCATCTTTTGTTGTGAACTGCATAACTACTCCAGTTACATAATTCATAAATGGCTTGCTACCGATGAAGATTGAGTTGTCTCCGATCATAGTTAACACCCCTAGTTTCTGCTCTTTACTAATCTAGTCATATATCCTGCAATAATGTTCCTAATCTTCTTGGAACGCACTTCTGCATGCTGCATCACGATTTTTTTATTCTCTGTAAAATCCTTTTTGAACTCAGTTGGATGCTTATCCATTAGGTCGTGACTAGCTCTTTTTATCAATGTAGTCTTTATTCTTCCCACTTTATCACCGTATTTAACGTTATTACTAAGAGTGGGGTTGTAATTTCGATTTATAAAGTTATCGGTAATCTATTTAAAGGCGATTTATGTGTTAAATATGTTTGGCTCTTGATTTTTCATAGAATAATACATGCTTTTTTTCATTTAATACAGCATACATACCTATCTCATCACTTCTAAAAGTTCGATCATATAAGTTGGATGCAGTATGCATATTAAATCCAGATCTATGTCTTGCCATGTGATTTTTTGAAGCAACCCCTCTAATCAAGTCTACTTCTTTTGGTAAGTTCAATATTATTTGATCAACAGCTTCTATAGCCCATATTGGACCTATCAGCTCGTTTTTTATTTTTGAGAAATAATCACTATTTTTCCCTTGGATATTTGAAATGGAGGCTATAAGTTTTGAACCTTCGTAATGAAAATTTAATCCAACTTTTCCAATAATTTGTCCTTTGTAGGTAATTGGACAGGCCCATAGTGCTTCGACCATTTTATCACCTATTTTTTTTAATCTGAATGTTAGTTCATCTTCATAAAAATAGCCTGCATGCTTCTCATTTATTAAATCTAGACCAATATCAAAATTGTTAAGTGTTTGGTTCACACGTTCCCAAGAAGTAAAACTGGGTTTGACCTCTCCGAGATTGCTTGGAAGCCCCGTTGTCATTTCTTTTATTCCAAGATGATCCTCACCTAAATACATTGAATGGGCTCTAGTATTGTGAAATAACTCCTTAAAATCAGGGATATCCATATTTAATAAATTTAAGAATCTTTCAGAATCGACAAAATGTTCAATGGGTCCTATATGTTGATATAGGCGAATTTGCGTATCGATTACTCTTGATAAATTTTTCATACTCTCAATAACCTATAGTAATATATAAATCTTTTGTTTTTAATCACTAATTAGTAGTTATAAAAGCTCTTTAAGAATCTTAGCTCCTAATTTAACAGTTATGTTATTAGAATCTATTTCAGGGTTAATTTCAACTATGTCAGCCATCGTGAAATTAGGAAGTTTCCTTATTTTGTCCACTATTCGGAATAATTCTTTATCAGTTAGGCCATTTTCTTCTGGGTAACCTGTGCCTGGAGCAAATTTTGGGTCTAAAGCGTCAATATCTATTGATAGATACAAATGACTCCATTTTTTAGCTATTTCACTAAACCCTTCTTCCATTATCTTAATATTGTTTTTTTCCAAGAATTCTTTTTCTTGAGGGTCTATCTTCCTCGTTCCTATAAGAATTATATTTTCAGGAGA
>CAZZGN010000068.1:0-6548 GCA_964654165.1 uncultured Methanosarcinales archaeon
TCTCTTAATCCATCATTGTCAGAATCCCTGCTTGTGGTGCAACCTTCATCTGTTTGATCATTACAATTATTATCTAATCTATCTTCACATATTTCATCTCTTGGTGTATAAAGTTGGATACACTCTCCCCATCCATCTTCTGTACATGTTTGAGTTCCATATCTACATTCTCCAAATAAGTGGGTATCACATTGTATTCCTTCTCCTAAGTTGGAAGAACCACATTCTATATCTTGGGAACAAGCTGAATTAAATCTACAATCAGAATCTTCACAATCTATTTCTCCATCATTGTCATCATCTATCTCATTTGTACAATTTGTTTCATGCATTCCTTCATCATCATCAGGTTCCATGAATTCTATATCTACTTCTAAATTTCTTTGTATGCATACCTCATTTTCTTTTCCAACTACATAACCTTTTATGTATAATGCATATGAATTTGTATTGAATGAAGGAATAACTAGATTAATATTAAATTCTTCTTTCTTTGAAGTATCTAATGTTTTTTGTTGTGATGATGCTTCTTTTATTGTTCTTCCTGTGTTTAAATCCATTAATGCTGCTTTTACTATTATTTTACTTCCATCTTCATAAAAACTTTCTATTGAAGATGTTATTTCTATTGTATCTCCTGTTTCAAAATTATTTTCTTCTATTGAAGATTCTAAAACTAAATAATTTCCTTTATTACCTTCTATACAATAATTGAATTCTTTAATATCTATTTGTTTTGTTAAAGTATCTGTCCATTCTTCACCAGCTACTCCAGCATTACAATTTTCATTTATTTGACATATTAATTCTTTTTCCCCTATTTCTGAACCAATATTACAATTTATGAATTTTGCATTATATATCCCTCCTGTTGGGGTAAATACTTTATCTTCACATTCTAATTCATCATTTTCTTTTAATAATTTGATGCATTTTAATGAATTTGAAATTATACTTTCACTTATTGTTACTTCTTCATTATCTGAATCGAATACGTTGTATTGGCAATCTGCCATTATTTCTGAATTTAAGTAAGGTTCATCATTTGAAACATCAAATGTACCTTCTTGATTTGCTCTTAAGGCCATAAATCTGGCATTGGATTCATCTTCACATTCTGTATCAAATCCATCTACAGCATCATCATAATCATCATCTCTTTCATTATCACAATCTTCTTCTATATCTAATAATTCACATGTTCCATCAGGCATACATGTTTCTCTTGTTGAACATCCACATATTCCACAATCATCTGTTTCACTTATAGAATCTCCTTCTAATTTTTCTACCCTTACACCATCTATCCATATTTCACCTTTTGAATCTTGAGGAAAGAATACAGGATATATGTTACATTTTTCTGCTCCTTTGTATGTTTTAAATATGTACGAATATTCTGTCCATCTGCTACTACCCCCTATTTTGAAATCATCTTCATTTGGTCTCTTTTCTAGTACAAAGGAATCTAAAGATACTAAGAAAGATCTTTTATTATTGTCACTTAATTCTGTAAAACAACTTACATGTAATAAGGGTTTATTATCTTGACTTATTTTTCTTGATTTTATATATTCAGATATTTTATAATATGTATTTGGTTCAACATTTATTTGTTGATATATTCCTATGTTGTTATCATGATCATCTTGAAGATTAATATGTAATACTTTTGATGTTTCTCTATTATGGTTTCTTGTTTCTATTACTTCAAACTTTGTTTGTCCTTGCCAATTTTGTAAATCAGTTTCGAATCCATTGTTTATTATTTTGTTTTCATTAGAGCCACAGTAACCTGGTTTTTCTTCAGAACATTGAGCATATTCTAATTCTTCTTCACATGTTTCTTCTGAGAAATCATAATCTATTGTGTTTGTTTCTTCAACTTCTATTTCTATGATTGATGTTTCTTCATCGAAATATATTTCTGCATCCTTATCTACAGGTACTAATGCATAATAATAAATTGTGTTTTCTATCATGTTATTTAGATCTTCATCCCAGAAATCTTTTTTATAATCTTTATCTTTCCTATAAATTATTGGTTCTAGGAAATTATCATTTCCCATTATATTTCCCTTATTTGTGGATCTATAAACTAAAAACCATTCTAGATTATCAAGGGCTTCCGAACTTAATCCTTGAATGTACTTATCATAACTAAATGCAACTAATTTATCATTTGCCCAAAAAACTTCGTAGTCTGAAAGTGTTAAAGGGTGTAATGTATCTGAAACCTCATGGGAACAATCAGAAGTGTCGAATGTACAATCTGGTTTACACATTAAAGTTCCTTCATCAAAACCTAAACCCCTACAAGTTTCATCATCCAAATCAATACCATCACATTCTTCAACACCATCTATTTTATCATTTCCACATAATCCTTCAGGGGGTTCAAAAGGTCCAACAACATTTGATAATCTGCTTTTTAATTCACCTATTTTTGATGATACAGCATAATAATCACCATCTATTGCATTGTTTATTGTGTGCGTACATTTTCCGTTGCAATTAGTTTGAACCTCACTTAATTTGGTTTTTGCGTCACATTCTTCATTCCCACATTTATATACAATATAACTTTCATCTTCATCAAATCCACCTACAACCTTAATACCAAATAATTTTTTTATTGAGTCTAATAAACTTGTAAAGAAATTGTTTTCTTTTGTAACATATCCTGTTATATCAAATACTGCAGAACCAGCATATATACCTTCTCCTAAAACATCATTCCATTCTAATATTATTCTAGTTCCCTGAATTCTAATAAGTCTTAAATCTGTTGGTGTTGGTGGTGTTTGGGGGCCTTCATAATCACAAGAAATACATTGTATATTATCATCTCCTTCTATGGTGTCACACTTATTATCTTGAGAGAATGTATTTTCATTATTATTTCCATATAGTCTTATATCTTTGTATTGATTGTAACAAAATTTGTTTTCATTTATTATTTCATTTAAATTAGAATTATATAAATAAAACCCCCACACATTTTCATTTGCTATATTATTTCTTATTTCGCTATTTTCTACATTATTAATCGCTATTCCCGTACCAAAATTACTTATTTCACAATTTTCTATCTTAATATTATTAACATGTTTAGCATAAATACCCATTAATCCATCATTGTTGTCACCTTCCATCTTAAAATTTTTACAATTTATATTAACATTATCGGATTCTATTATAATTCCATTTTCACCTTCACAATTTAGATTTCCATTTAATTCATAATCTCCACTTTCTTCAATTATAGTTCTACAATTATCTATAAGGATTACTTCATCTGACTCTTCTACTATTGCTATATTTATTTCTGTTAGCATACTGCTTAAATCATGTTCATCCATAACTGAAAGGGTTACAAGATAATTACCTGCAGTGCTGTATGTATGCTTCGTGGTTTCTCCTCTTCCTCTTGAATTTCCATGTCCAAACCACCAATTATAAGAGGTTATTACATCTCCATCTAGGTCGCTACCTTCGCCTATAAATGTTATTTCTTCACCTACATAGAATTGAGTATTATCATCTGGAGATATTATTGTTGCTGTTGGTCGATTGTTTTCACCCTCACAAGGAGTACATTCTATCTCCTCACCTACATTATCGCATTTAGTGTTTGAGAATGTATTCTGATTATTATCCCCATAAATATCATATTCATTATTATAACAAAATTCATTTTCATTTATTATTTCATTTTCTATAGAATTATCACTGATTATCATCCCTTTCTTATTGTGGTTTGCTATATTTTTTATTAATTCGTTTCCCTTAGATAGATGTTGAAGAATTATTCCGTATTCTATGTTGTTGTTTATTGTATTTTCATCTAATGTATTATCTTCAGAATTTGTGGATATCATTATTCCATTTATATTCTCATTTATTGTATTCTTCTTTACTACACTTTCAGTTACTTTTTTTAAAGAAATTCCCCTATGAAATTTATTTATTTCACAATTTTCTATTTTTATATTTTCAACATCTTCAGCAGAAATACCAGTAGTCCCCATTATACCACCTTTATTACTTATTTCATGATTATTACAATTTAGATTAACATTATTCACTTCTATTGATATGGCGATAGTTTCTCCATCTTCACAATTCAAATTTCCATTTAATATATAATTTCCCCTTGTTGTTATTGTATATCCACACTCCTCTATTGTTACATCATCTGGCTCTTCTAATATATCTTCGAAAATTGCTGTAATTGTTTTATCTTCATCCATCCTTATTGTTGTTGGATTTTCTTCTCCTGAAAGATCTCCTATCCATTCCCTAAAATTATAACTTATTTCAGGTGTAGCTCTTAATTCTACTTCTTGACCTGAAGTATATATTTCTTGATCAGGGATTTTTTCAACAATTCCACTATTTTCAGGATATATAGGGGTGGTTAAAGTGTAGAAATCTTCATCACAAGGGATACATGTTATATCATTGCTTTCTCCCCAATTACCACCATCACATTTACTTAAGAGTATATTTTCATTTCCACCTATGAAGACATCATTTTTATTATTGTTACAAATTTCATTTTCATTTACTATTTCATTTTCATTAGAATCCCATAAAAGAATTCCGTATCCATTTTGAGATATGGTGTTTTTTTCTATAATGCTATTACTTACCCTATTAAATGCAATACCTTCATTAAAATTATATATATAACAATTTTCTATCTTAATATTATTAACATGTTTAGCATAAATACCTTTTATAAACATCCCCTGTTCAGCTGAGTAATAACTATGATCTGTGTAATCATATATTATTCCATCTCCGGGACCAGATATAACATTATTTTGACAATCTAAAATAACATTATTTGCTTCTATTGTTATTGCATTGTTTACCCCTTTTGAACAATCTATATCCTCTTCCAAATTAATAACATACATTCCATCATTATTTGGATCTATATTATTATCTTCTAAATAATCATCATCTATTCTTGCCCCACACATATCATTAGTAATTCTTTCACAATTAATACAGTTCCTATCATAATGTCCTCCTGTATTGGTACAAATATCCCCTCCATAATACACATTCCCATCGTTATTACCTCCTTCTACTAGGATATCTTCTCTTTGATTCCCGCAGGCTTTATTTCTATGTATTATGTAGGTATTTCCAGAATTTGATGAATAAATTCCATTATACTCATTATTATTTGTAAGTAAATTTCCCATCTCATTGTGGGGGGAGGTTTGTAAATAAACCCCATTTTGTTCATTTTCGTTTGTAGTGGTACTTCTTACGTCATTACTTGATGACCTATACAAATGAATCCCATTTTTTTCATTTTTATTTGCAATAACTCTTTCTATCGTATTGGACTCAGAGTTAGATAAATAGATTCCATGTCTTTTGTTTTCATTTGCTTCACCATTTGTTATTAAAGTATTTTTAGAGTTTAATAAATAAATTCCTATGCTATTTCCATTTAATTCATTGTTATCTAAAAAATTAGTTCTAGCGTCCGGATATCGTCCTAATTTAACATTATCAAACATTATACCTGCATTAAAATTTTCTATATTACAATTTTTTATTGTAACTTTGTTTGTATCCTTAACAAGAATTCCATGCCTATCGTTTCCCCCTGCATTGTCAGGACCATATATATTATTATGATTACAATCTAAAATGACATCCTCCATAGTTATTGTTATGGCAGGTATGTTTTGACGTTTGAAATCATCATCTGAACAATCCATATTCTCTTTTAAATTAATTACATATTTTCCATCTTCATTTTCACTTATTCCATTATAATATAAATAGCCTTCATGTATTGTAATTCCACATTCAATTTCAACTTCATTTCCTCCAGCTACAGGACCTTTCTCAAATTTTTTAAAGAAGTTTTTAATAGGATCCCATACAGGATCCCAAATTGCACCTGTTGTTATTAAATTTTCTTCTACACAAGAACTCCAACATTGTTTATTGGAAGGACAACTAGAATCTAAACTAAAATAATTTGTTCCTTCTCCTTTTTCACAGCATTGATAACCTTCACCTTCACAAATATTTTTTGTTGTTAATCCTGTATATTCAAACTCGTCAAAGTAAGCAAAAAGAACTATAGCTGTAAAAAATATTAGGAAAATAAATAAATACTCTTTTTTTAATTTGTTGTAAATCACCATTTATGGTATATACCTCTTTTAGAATATATTTAAAGATTTCTAATTAGGGTTTTTAGTGAGAATAAAGCTAATTTTGGCTTTATAAAATCTAAATATGATAAATTATCTCTATCTAAATTATCTAACTTATATTCTTTTAATATTTTTATTAATTTATCATAATCTTTTTCATTGAATTTGTTTAATATCTTTCTTGTGAAATGATTTAAATTTAAAGTTTTTAGTAAAGTTTTTAGTTCTTTTTTATAGTTTTTATTTAAGGAATTTTTTAAAATATGTGCTGATTTTATGGCTGGTAGTAAACCCCCTCCAGAAATATTTTTTATTAAAGAAGCTGCATCTCCAATTAAATATACATTATCTTTT
>CAZZGN010000069.1:0-6519 GCA_964654165.1 uncultured Methanosarcinales archaeon
CTGGGATGGTTTCCACTAATTCTCCAATTTCCCTAACCATTTCTTTTATTCCAGGGTTTGTGTAACCCACTGCATTATGACCTGAATGTGGATCTAATTGAATATAGATATCTTCCGGGTTGCCTTCTTTTGGCTCAATAGTTGTGCTTTTACCGACGATAAAACTTAATTGTGGAATTCTATCAAATAAAATTCTCATTCCATCATCATTTGTGGCAATAGTACCTGAAGGTATGCCAAATCTATTTCTTAATTCTACTCCTAGGAAATTTGTTTTCATCATTTTAACACCTTGAATGCATCGAATTGATATTCGTTTACTAGTTGTTTATATTTGTTATTTGGAACCACACAACTGTTTAGAACATTAATTTGAAATGTATTTACAATATTGTTATGAGTTAAATCAGCTAATTGTTTTTCACTCATTCCTCCCTCTTTCAAAATTTTTAAAAATTCAGGATAAAATGGCAAACCAGGAATTCCTGAAGCATACTTTGTTAATTTATCTGTTAATGTATGTGGTGCATGGTCTGTTTCAATCCAATCTATTCTATTGTCGTAAAGGGCCTGTAACATATATTCCTGCATTTCTTTTGGTCTCAAAGGAGGATTCATCTTTAACAGAAGACCATTTTCTGATTTCATCATATCCATATTCAAAAGAGCATGATGTGGTGTTAAACCACAAGTTATTTTGAAAGGAAGAGTTTGTTCTCTATATCCTTCAATAAGTGCTAATGATTCAGGAACTGAGATGTGAACAATATGCAATGTTCCTTTGAAATTTTCTTCTATTGCTAAATTAATCTGATCGTCTATAGACCGTACTTCGGACATTGGGTCTCGAATCTCTGCGTGAGTTATAGGGTTCTTAGGATCAAATTCTAGATTTTTAAAATGAGATTCTTTTTCACAATGATCAGCAAGGACACCTCTGTAGTCAACTTTTGCTAAAGTTCTATAGACAATTCTTTGTTGATCGACTTCTGTCAAACCCATATTGCCAGTTGACTGGCCGGCGAACATTTTTATTCCTACGACTCTCCCAAAATCGTTGTATGCTTTTACAACTTCTTTAATTTGTTCTGGGTTGTCAGTAAGTCCACCATACAAGCCATGGAAAAATTGAATACTTAAGTTTTTTATTGCTTCGGAACCTCTGTCAAGTCTTCTTTTTATTAAATCATAAGAAATCAATGCAGGGTCTGTATTCGGCATCTCTAAAGCAAAATCATTACCTGCTATATACAAAACAAAAAGACCATGTTCTAAAGTTTCGCTTCTTTTCTGTTTCCAGTCTCTCAAGTGTACGTGTGGGTCGCCTGTCATTTTAAAAAGGAAAAAATTATTTCAACGTTTTTTTGTTGAACATATCAGCATATTCTATTGCTCTTTTTGCATGTTCATAGCTTGTAGTATTAGCGCCGTTTGCGAACATTAAACCTCTTCCAACATTAGCAATCATCCTTTCTCTTTCAAAGTGTTTTGCTAAGAAGTCTAATTCTCCACCTTGTGCACCAATACCTGGAACCAAAATGAGAATATCATTCCCTGCATACTCAGCTACTTTCTTTACTTCATATGCTTGTAAGTGATTACTTGCACTTGGTGCGCCAACTACGATAGCACTGATTCCATGTTTGTTTGCATTAAGTGCGATATACTTATATTGTTTTACATGAGGTCTCTTACCCACCATTTGTATATCTTTTCTCATGAAATCATCTGTATAATCTCCGTTCACTTTCAGAATAGGAACAAGTTTGTTCTTTTCTCTTTTATAGTCAGGAGAACTCATTAAACACATTGTGATTGTTCCAATGTCATGTTTTTCACCAAAATCAGCAACTTCCTTCATATTACCTGCATAAGGGGCAACTGTAATTGCATCAAAGTGTTTCATAACAGTAAAGAAAATGCCAGCTTCATCTGTAGTGCCAATATCTGCTATTTTTGAATCCAAAATTGCTACTTGCCCATTTCTATGGGCGGCTTCCACCAATAATACTAAGTTAGCCATGTCTCCTATATTTTCCCAATAATTTAAATTTGGTTTAATTGCGGCGGCCCTATTTGATGTTGCATGTATATATTTGATTGCCCATTTAGTTTTGTCAACGCCTTCTGGTAAACCTTTTGATTTTCTACCCATGCTGAATTCTGCTGGATCTACACCTGCACAAAGTATAGAATCTTTTTCTTTAACAGCTGTTTTATAATCTTCTATAAAGCTCATTTTATTTATCCCCCATGATTACATCAAATTTTGTATTGTAAGTTTTCTCAACTTGTCTGACTAAATCTCCTTTGAAACCAGATGCTTCTAAGAAGTCGTCATAATTATCTAGGAATTTTTTAGCCCTATCTAATTTACTTCCTTCCGGATTAAAGAAAGGAACTAATACACTAACACCATTTTGTGCGATATACATTTTTGTCCAAATCTCTGGATTTTTTATGTATTCTATTGCACTTTTTGGATCCTTTGCATGCCCATTCAAGAATTCTTCATCAATTGCAACAAACGAATGTGAGTCAACCCCTATATTCGCAAGGTTCTCTTCTCCACCTTGCAATCTTGTTACAATACCATATGTTTGAGTTACATTGAAACCCCACAATCTCAAATTAGGAACCCAACCTACAGCAAGGCCACTCTTTGAATCTATCCTATATTGACTAGATCCAGCAGTTAATAAATCAGATATTATTATAGCATGAGCCCCATCATAACGTTTGTTATTGAACTCAAAATTGTAATTGGGAACAAATTCGCTCGGATCTGAAGTCCATTGAGGTATATTCTTTGGGTCCATTATATGCATTGGTTGCTGTGTTATGTTTCCTCCATCATCTGTTTTGTACGCAGCGATGTGTGGAAGATTTAGAATTTTTGCAACAAGTCCAGAGAAAAAGAGGTCCCTTCGCATACCCCCTGCAATATATTTTCTTGGAATATCAACTTTTTTGAAATTTTCTTCAACGATTGCTGCAATAATTTCGATATCTTCCATAAACTCTGGATTTTTATTAGCACTCTCCCAAGCATAATCAATTATTTTTTCAGGATCATTTCCATGTTTTTTCAAGAAACCAGAAATATCATCTCCTCTGCATAATTTTTCTGTGTTTACAAAAAAAGGTGTAAGAAATTTACCAGATGTTACTATCACCGGTGTCTTTAAATCAGAATATGCTCCTGTTTCAATAAGATGCTTACTAATTACTGGATTGTTCATTATTATCCCCCCTATCTCATAATATTTAAATATTAAACTAGCAAGGACGTAATGCATATAAATATTTATCTATTTTAGAGTAGTCAATTCTTTGAAATAGGGGGAAAAAGACGTTGTACGTTTACTTTATCTTCAAGATAAGTATCTGCTTCCTCAGTTGAAAAAGCTGAGATTACATAATCAACTTTTCCGCCTTGTTTTCTTAAATTTGCTATATAACCGTTCTTATCAAATATTGCAAATCTTGAATCCCTGAAATAATCTTTTCCGTTAAACAAACTACTAGTTACGTGAACAACATAATCAATACAACTAAGTTCTTTTTTTGGACTAATATCTATCTCTTCATTTGTTGCAACATGAAATTTACTTTGTTTAATTCTTTCGTCAAATTCATCGTTTCCTGAAGCTAATTTTTTTAAACTCTCATGGACCCTTTCTGAGAAATCATCATTCCCACTCACTACAAAGTTATAGCTCTTCATACCTTTAACGCCGTAAAATGTTTCATAAACCATTTCGGCAACTATATCAACAGTGTCTTGGGTATATAAGGAAATATCGTCTGTTTTGACAATTACATTATTATCTGTCTTAGGGGTACTAAGTACATCTTTCATTTAAGAAGGTGTGTTTTTATTTTTATATAGTCTTTCTACGAAAAATCCGGAAGATTTCCGGATTCATAAAGCTTAAATATTCCCGTTTTCTCCATTTTTCTATGGAAAAAATAACAAAAGAAATGAATATCGCTGAAATCATTCAGAATAATCCTGGTGCAACTGAAGTTTTTATTAATGCAGGAATTCATTGTATTGGGTGTATCGCTGCGCAGTTCGAAACTTTAGAAGAAGGATTGAAAGCACATGGGTCTTCGGATGAAGATATTGAAAAGTTTGTTGAAGATTTGAATAAAGCTAATGAGAAAAAATAATTTTTCGTCACGATTTTGTGTCGAAAATTTGAAAAACAATTACTTTTTATATTATTCTTCCATACCTCATTTTTATGCAAATAGTAAAACAGATAGTTGATTCTAAAAAGGCATTCAAATATGTAGGTATTGCACTTCAGCTTTCTTTCGATGGCGATAAATTTCTCTGGACGCATAATAGATGGGAAAGTGAAGTGGGTTTAGGAAAGATAATCAGTCACCTTGCTGATGCAAAAGCTCATAGTGATTTTTTTAATAAACTTTCTTCTGCATACTTTACTTTGGTTTTAACAAACTTTTCTGGAAGTGCGAAACAAGCATTGTACAAAAAAGAACATGGAATTGATGTGGAATTTAATATCAATGAAACTTATGTTAAGGAAAAAGATATTATATATTTTGAAGGCACTGGTTACGATCCAAAGGGTAAACCTTTACCACAAGTCGCTAAAGATTTACTAACTATGATGGGAAAAGAAGATAAAATAAATCCACCAACAAAAACTACTTTTTTACAACGTCTGAATCAAATTAACAATACAAGATATAAATATGTTTTTGATGATAACTTGTTTCTAGAAAAGGTAGAACATTTGCCAGAAAGTGTTGTAGGGCAAGGAATGTATGTCTTTTACAATAACACTTTGTTTATGGTTAATGAAAGACCCATTGCATTTGAAAAATCAAAAATAAAAGATTTAAATATCCCTGAACTAGATACTAATTTTGGGAATATTCTTACTGGAAATAGGATAGAATATATCTGTAAGCAAGAATTTAAAAAAATATGTAAAGAAAAATATAATCAACCAAAATAATTTGGTTTTTCTTCTTGCATCTGTTTCGCTTTAGCAGAGCTAAAGAATTTACTCAATTCTTTGTAACTTTCTTCAATATCTTTCGTTATGGAAGGAGTTACTTTCTCAAGTGCCATTTCAAAATGTTTTAGTTTGACATCTGTGGCTTTCATATCTTCTCTTAATGCGAAAATTGCCGCTTCTCTACATATGCTTTCTATATCTGCACCGACGTAATTTTCAGTATTTTTTGCAAATTCAGAAATTTTAACATCCTTTGCAAGAGGCATATTCTTTGAATGAATTTTAAATATCTCAAATCTTCCTTTTTCATCAGGCCCAGGAGTTAATATTATTCTGTCAAATCTTCCAGGTCTTAATAATGCTGTATCCAACATATCAGGCCTATTCGTAGCAGCAATGATAACAATGTCAGTCATTATTTCTAATCCATCCATTTCTGTTAATAATTGATTGACTACACGTTCAGCGACGTTATTGTCTCCACCTAATCCTCTTCTTGGAGCTAGGGAATCAATTTCATCGAAGAAGATTATACAAGGAGAGGCTTGTCTAGCTTTTTTGAAAACCTCTCTCACAGCTTTTTCGCTTTCTCCGACCCATTTTGATAACAATTCAGGACCTTTTACAACTATAAAGTTCGCTTCGCTTTCATTCGCGATAGCTTTTGCTAATAACGTCTTCCCTGTTCCAGGAGCACCGTATAATAATACACCTTTAGGTGGCGTTATTCCCATTCTTGTAAATGCTTTCGGATTTTTGAGAGGCCATTCAATTACTTCAGTAAGTTCTTGTCTTACTTTTTCCAATCCACCAATATCTTCCCATTTTACATTAGGGCTTTCAATAAATACTTCTCTTAAAGCTGAAGGTCTTACAACTTTTAGTGCGTCAATGAAATCTTTTTGTTTTATTAGAAGTTTTTCAAGCACTTTTTTAGGGATTTCGGAGCTTTCATCTTTTAGATTGATATCAGGAAGGATTCTTCTCAGAACAATCATAGCAGCTTCTTTTGCCAATGCATTCAAATCTGCTCCAACAAAACCATGAGTTATCTCTGCGGATTTTTTTAGATTGACATCTTTATCTAATGGCATGTTTCTTGTATGAATCTTTAATATTTTTTCTCTTCCTTTTTTGGCAGGAACACCAATTTCTATTTCTCTATCAAATCTTCCAGGTCTTCTCAATGCTGGATCTAATGAATTAGGAATATTTGTTGCAGCTATAACTACCACTTTTCCACGGGATTTCAAGCCGTCCATCATAGCAAGCAATTGAGCAACAACTCTTTTTTCGACTTCACCTTTTGTCTCTTCCCTTTTCATTGCAATTGCATCTATTTCGTCTATAAAAATGATGGAAGGGGCGTTTTTTTCAGCGTCTTCAAATTTCTTCCTTAAATTTTGTTCTGATTGTCCGTAGTATTTTGACATAATTTCTGGACCGTTGATTAATATGAAATGTGCATTTGTTTCATTTGCTACAGCTTTTGCTAATAACGTCTTTCCAGTTCCCGGAGGAC
>CAZZGN010000070.1:0-6479 GCA_964654165.1 uncultured Methanosarcinales archaeon
TCTTCTTAAAGATTTGAATAATGGAATCATTACATTCTTTGGTTCTCATAGAATAAATGATACTCATCCAAATTATACTCATTGTAAAAACATTGCATATGAACTTGGAAAGAAAGGATATTCTATCATTTCAGGTGGCGGACCAGGAATAATGCATGCTGCAAATTCGGGTGCCATCCAGGCTAAAACCAATTCAATTGGACTAAAAGCGAGCCTTCTTAAAGGTGAAATTGTCAATGATCCAATATTCACACATGAATTATCGTTTCATTTTCTTTTTGCTAGAAGATTTATTATGTCTATTAAAAGTGATGCCCTCATATTTTATCCTGGAGGATTTGGAACTCTAAATGAACTCTTTGAATACGTTGTCCTAATGCAAACAGGTATTGTTGATAAAGTTCCAGTAATATGTGTAAACAAAAACTATTGGCAAGGCTTATTTAATTGGCTAAAAGACAATCCACTAAAGAAAGATTTCTTTATTCATGGCATTGAGGATTTAAATTTAATAAGTTTTGTAGATGATATTAAAGAAATTTTAGAGATAATAAAATGAAAACAGGTCTTATTGGTTGCGGGAATATAGGGAAGGAAATTGCAAAATATATTGACTCTTCTGAATTTTTCGATTTAATGTACATACATGACCTAGATGAAGAAAAAATTGAGTGGATATCAAATTCATTAAAAAGAAAACCAAAAAGTACATCCTTTAACGAACTTATAGAAAATAGTGAATTTATAATAGAGGCTGCAAGTGTGGAAGCAGTAAAAAGAATTTTAAAGCAGAATCTTATTGGCAAAAAAGTCATGATAATGAGTGCTGGCGGATTAATTGAAGAAGATATTCCAAAAAGTTCTGAAATATATATTCCTTCCGGAGCCATATCAGGAATAGATGCATTGAAATCTGTTTCTGGGAAGATTGAAAATTTAACAATTACTACTACAAAACCTTCGAAAGGACTTCCTTCTAACAACATTAACAAAAAAACTGTAATATTTGAAGGAAATTTAAAAGAAGCAATAGCAGAATTTCCAAAAAATATAAACGTTGCAGCAACTATATTTCTTGCTACAAATAAAGAACCAAAAATAAAAATTATCGTTGATCCAAATGCAAAAACAAATACTCATGAAATAACTGCTTTAGGCAGTTTCGGAAAAATAACAACAAAGACTGAAAACATCCCAAGCGATAACCCAAAAACAAGTTATCTTGCAATTCTTTCTGCTGTGCAATGTTTGAAGAATATAGAGAGTAATATTAAAATAGGGTAATCTATATAAATGATAGGCACATTGCCTCGATGAATGGGGGAAATAGAAAAAACTGGTGGTAGAGGTCTTACTATAAGATCTGCTTTAATTGCTGTTTTTATGACTTTATTTTTGCTAGCATCATCTTCTTATATAGCCATAAAAATTGGTGCATTACCATGGCCAATCGTATTTAGTGTTGTTGTATGTGGGGGAATATTAAGCATATTATCCATTTTCAGAAAAACTAATTTACATGAAATAAATGTCGCACAGGCTGGAAGTTCTATTGGCGGATTAATGGCGAGTGCATTAGTCTTTGTAATACCTGGAATTTGGTACTTGCAGAAAAGTGGCATTGATATCCCGGATATAAGCAACTGGAAATTAATAGTTATATGTGTTGCTGGTGGTATATTGGGTGTGTTATTATCTATTCCATTAAGGAAACATTTCATCGATAAAGAAAAACTAGCTTATCCTTCAGGTGTTGCAGGAGCAGAAACATTAAGGTCTGTGGGGAAGGGAAGTTTAGGTTTGTTAATGTTTGTTGGTGCCTTAGCAGGAATGTTTGCCCTTACAAGAGATATTTATTTTGCTTCCGGCTTCTCATTATCTTTTTTAGCTGCTTATGGTATTTTTTTCACAATCTATCCAATGCCCCTTGCAATTGGTGTTGGGTATATACTAGGAAAGAAAAATTCATATTCATGGTTTATAGGGGCAGTTGTAGGGTGGATTATAATTATCCCATTACTTGTTATGAATGGTATTGAGTCGTCTAATGCTATATCAATGATACAGAATATTGGAATGGGTATCGTTCTTGGATCTGGAGTTGGATTTATTTTCATGTATGTGTTGCCAAGAATTAAAAGAATTTTTGGACCAGTTTTCGAGAAAAAAAGTGCTTGGTATTTAAGAAGCACACCATATGTTTCTATTGCTATCATACCCATATTATATTTCACAGGTGTTCCATTACTTGCTTCAATAATATCAGTTGTATGTGTATGGTTAATAGCTGCTGTTGCAGCTAGAATGACTGGAGAAACAAATATAGATCCATTAGAGCAATTTGGAATTGTGGTGGGATTAGTATGTTTATTGATTTACTCTATATTAGGAAGTGAACTTGGTTATATCCCTGCTTTTTTGATTGTCCTTTTTGTTTCAGTTGTTGCTGCTATAGCTGGAGATATAGGTCATGATTTTAAATCTGCAAAAATAATAGGGACACGAGTTTACGATATAATTCGGGTTGACTTAATTGCTGTGGTTGTTGCAGGAATTACAGGTCCGTTCGTTCTTGAAGTAATAAGAAGAGGATTTTTTGATGTAATGTTTACAGAAGTAATGGCAGCTCCTCAAGCTCAAATGGTTGCAGGAAGCATAACAGGTTTTCCATATCCATACCTCTTCCTTATTGGATTTGGTGTTGCTATGTTTATTGAAATGTTTAGGAAAAAAATGAATGTCCCCATGATGCCATTTGGTATAGGTATGTTTTTGGGAATGGGTTTAAGTTTGATGTTATTCCTTGGAGGATTGTTGAAACATATCTTTGGAAACAAGAAAGTAGATAAAAAAATGGTTATTGGCTCTGCAGGATTAATGGGGGGAGAAGGAATTGCAGGATTTATTGTTGCGGCCTTGTTTGTATTTGGCATATTTACTTTCAAACAAGCAGCTAATGGCATGTTTATACTTCTCTTTATTGCAGGAATTATTGGATTGTATTTAATGAGGAAGAAAAGATGAAGATTGGGATTGATATAGGTGCATCATTGACAAAAATTGTGGCAATTGAAGGAGATGAAATAATCTGGAAAAAATGTGTTGAAACAACAGAAAATATCGATTTTGATTCTCTTATCCCTTATGATGAAATAAGTGAAATTTACATAACTGGTGGCAATCCAAATACATATCCTGAAAAAATTAAAAAAATAGAAACTAGAAGCTTCCCTGAAATTGAGGCAATGGCAAAAGGTGTTGGAGTAGAAGATTGTTTGATTGTGTCTATGGGAACGGGCACATGTATCGTTGATGTTAAAAATGGGAAATCTGAACACGTCGGTGGTACATCTATGGGTGGTGGAACTTATAGAAGCTTAGTTGGAATGATGGCTGGAATTGATGATTTTAATGAAATGGAAATTGAAGCAAAGAAAGGCGATTTAAGTAAGATGGATTTGAGCGTTAAAGATATTAAAGGAGAAGGAATAGGAATATTAAATGAGGATATAACTGCATCAAATCTTGGAAAATTAAAAGGAAAAGAAAACCTTTCGAAGGGAGATATAATATTGGGAGTTCAAAATCTAATTGCAGAAAGTATTTTTTCCACAACATTTTTTGCATCTGGACAAACAGGAAATAAAAACGTAATCTTTATAGGTAAGATGATAGAAATACAAAGTATTAAAGAAAAGATAGAATTATTATGTAGTAGATTTGGATTAAAGATGGTTGTTCCAAAAAATCCAGCATTTGTAACTGCAATGGGTACATTAAAATGAAAAAAGCGATATATGCATTTTCTGCTGATCCAATAACAGATGGCCATATAAATATAATTGAAAGGGCTGCAAAAATATTTGACGTTGTCTATGCAGCAATAGGTATAAATCAGGAAAAAGAATATACTTTTTCACTAAATGAAAGAATAGCCATGGCAAAAAACTCTCTAAAAAGTATGAATAATGTAAAAGTGGTTTCGTTTAAAGGATTGCTGGTTGATTATGCTTATGAACATAATATTCCTATAATCATCAAAGGAATTAGAAATATAGATGATTTTAATTATGAAAAAAACCTCCATATTACTGGAAAAAGCCAAAAACTGGGAGTTGATACTTTTATTCTATTTTCAAAACCTGAATTGTCACATGTAAGTTCAAAAGTTATGAAACTTGTACAAAAAGAACATGGATTAATTCATGAATATGTTCCTTTACATTCAAAGCAGGCTCTTGAAGAAGAAATATCTGGACAATATATTCTTGGAATTACTGGAGAAATGGGGTCTGGAAAAACACATGTATGTGAAATGATGATAGATATTGCCAAAAAACACGGCATTGATACACACCATATAGATTTGGACAGCATAGGTCATCAAATTCTTGAAGACTTAAAAGAACCTCAATATAAACAAATAAGGAAAATTGTCGCCGAAACTTTTGGGAATAATGTAAAAGATAATAATGGAATGATAAATAGAAAAAAACTTGGCGATATTGTTTTTAAGGACGACAAACAATTGAAAAAATTGAATGAGATTATGAAAACTCCTCTTATTGTCAGATTAAGGAGAGAATTATATGGTAAAGAGGGTTTAATTTTATTTGATGTTGCACTTGTAGCTGAATCTGATATGACTCCTTTATGCAACAATAACATATTGTTAATTACAAGCGATGACAAAACTCAGGAAAAAAGAATGAGGGAACGGGGTTTAAATAAAGAGCAAATCAAAAGAAGATTGGAAAGCCAATACTCTTCAAAGGAAAAGAAAAGACGTATTGAAAACAAAATTAAAGAGTACAATCATGGAAGATTGTGGATAATGGACAGTTCTAATGACATAGAAGAAAAGAAACTTGAAAAAATATTTAATGAAATTATTAAAGAGTTAAAAATTAAGGAGTAATAAACGTTACTTCATCTTTCTCGACATCTAATAATACTACTGAGTTATCACATCCATAATAATGTGCTCCTGGGTTAATTATTCTTGTTTTTCCTATTTTTTCGTTTCTTTGTTTGTGATCATGGCCGTAAAGAACATAATCATATTGATTTGTATTTGCTAATTCTTCTGCTTTATCCGGGTAGTGTGTCGCAGCTATCTTTTTTCCTTTGTGTGTTAATTCTAATATATCCTCTACAAATTCTGCGCCAATAGATTCTGCTGTCTTCTTTAATCCAACTAATTCCCCATCATTATTCCCTCTTACAAAATACATCTTCAAACCTTCAAACTTCATCAAAGTTGGCGGAGCAACAACATCACCTAAATGAATAACAAATTCAACTTTCTTCTCCTTGAAAAAAGCAATAGCTTTCATTGTGCTTTCGACATTGTCATGTGTATCTGAGATTATTCCTATCATAAAGCAAGAAGTAAATTATGTTTTATTTATATCTTTCCATAACTTCTTCGTAATTAATAAGCAATGGATTTGAAGAAGGTGTAAAATTCACTATTCTCATTTCTTTATATTCAATTCCTTTTTGTTTTAAGATTTCAGATAAGAGTGTGTGGATAATATGAACATTTTTCTTTTTCTTTGCTGTACTTCTACTATACGAATCAATTACTTGAGTATGTACAAAATTATCTAGGTTATCTAAGAGAGTGAAATTATAAGGCGGAACAACTATATTGTGCTTAGAAAGCAATTCATCACTATGAAGATATAGGTATGAAACATAATCATCCATAGCTTTTAGGATTTTATCATTCATATCCCTGACTAATTCTTGGATATCGTTGTTCTTAATAAATTGGTTTTCATAGGATAAATTATTATGGTGTCCATCCTTTAGATAATAAGAACTAGAAATTGTGCCAGAGTGTTCAAGTCCTAATGAAGCTGGTACATCTTTAAGAGAATCAAGCCTAAGGAAAGAACGGTATATGCTGTCCATAATATTTCCGAGAAACTCGTGATGATATTCTATTAGTTCATCAAATTCTATGTAGGATCCTTTATTCTGACGGGGTATTGGTAGACCAAATGGATACATGCAAAACGCAAGGTTCTCCTTTTTGAATTTATAAGAATAATAATTAATAAATTTTGAAACTGCCTTCACAGTCTCAGGTTTTCTGTTATCCATCTTGCTTAAAAGTGAATAATATTCTGATGAACTATATGAATTTAATATATTGTTAAGGATATATCTATCATTCGCCTCAAACTCGTGCCCCCGTGAAAACGAAAATAAGATTGTAGGGCGAAGATTAGATACAAAATGAGAAAAATCCAGATCAGCAAAATATATTACCCCATCAGGATTTTCTTTTTTTTCTACATTGGCATGACCTCCTGATGCAAACAAATCTACAGGTATAATCTTATCATCTACAGTCAAGAATAATTTAATATGGTCTGGTTGGTTGGTTGCTGATGTTCTTCTTATACCTTTACTGTATCTATCTTCTTCAACGGAATAGTTTCGTTCTGTAAGGATATTTTTTTCTTCTG
>CAZZGN010000071.1:0-6451 GCA_964654165.1 uncultured Methanosarcinales archaeon
AATCTTATGTCATCAATTGTTAAATAAACTGCTTCATAGCCTTCCGATTTCAATGCACCATAAATATACCTTGGAAAAGTACCCAAATACGGCGGCACTCCTAATCCTGAAGGTTCGTCTGTGTAACAGTCTATTATTGTGTAATTTTCCATCATGGTTCTGGTCTACTAGCAAAATTTATATATCTTGCTTATGTAGTTGTGCCTTATGGGGATTATTTTTGAGATTATTGTGTACATATTATTAGCCTTGATAATGGTATTTATACTATTTTGGAGGTTATATTTTTTAAGGGACCCCATTAGACATATAACTTCAGGCAATAATCTCGTTAGTCCAGCGGATGGAAAAGTGATAAAGATACTTAGGATTGAGGGGGAGGAATCTAAAACGATAAGAAAAGGGCTTCTTGGTAGAATAAAGACAAGAACCGAGGATGTTGCAAAAAGTGTCAGTATAATCTCTATATTCATGTCACCATTAAATGTACATATAAACAGATCACCAATGCAGGGGAAAATTATTTTTCAAAAACATAAAAAAGGTAGATTTCACAAAGCATTTAAATTTGAGAAGTGCTTTATAGAGAACGAAAGCAACGAAATAATTATTGACAATAGCAAATTTAAGATAAAAGTCATACAAATAGCAGGAGCATTAGCTAGAAGGATTGTTAGTTATGTAAATAAGGGGGATAACGTTATGAAGGGCCAAAGAATCGGACTGATTAATCTGGGTAGCCAAGTGTCTTTGATTATCCCTTCTGAACTTAAGATAAAGGTAAAGGAAGGAGAGAAAGTAGTTGCTGGAGAATCAATCGTTGCGGAGATAAAATGAAAAAAGCTAACATAGTAACGTTTTTGAATTTGGCTGTGGGTTTTCTTAGCTTGTATTTCATTTCAATAAACGATTTCTTTACGGCATCAATTTTGATTTTGGCAGCAGTGTTGTTTGATTATCTGGATGGGAAAGTAGCTAGATTGCTTAAAGAAGAATCAAAGCTTGGAGAAGAACTTGATTCTCTTGCCGATTTAATTAGTTTTGGCGTTGCTCCAGCGTTCTTTGTTATTGTATTGACACAGAATATGGTTGTCATAGTTTTAGGTACGTTTCTTGTTTTTTCTGGAGCGTATAGGTTGGCAAAATTTAACCTACAGAAGATAAAGAAATTTTACATTGGAATGCCTATTACAGTTAATGGAGTTGCTTTTCCAGTTTTGTATTTTTTGAATGCAAATTACATAGTGTATATTGTTTTTCTAGTTTTATCTATCTTCTTGATGGCAAGTACAATAAAAATAAGAAAATTATAATTCTTTTATTCCATCAGTTGTTAATGCCATGATTCTGAAACTTAAACCCAATTTTATTATGGCAGAAAGCAAAGCCATATGTTCCTTGCCACTTCCAGATATTAAGTTAAGAGCTATCTCTGTTCCCTTAACTTTTCCTTCAAGATTTTTCTTTATATCCCCTATAAGCTCTTCCATAGGTTTTCTTGCGTCTATGATAATAAGTTCACATTTTTTGTCATTTGAAAAATTTTCTTTTCCAAATTCGTTTGTAATAAGAAATATATTTTCCCATTCTCCTTCTGTTATTACTCTACTTACGTTTCCCCAAGTTCCTTTCCCTGTGGATAAACATGCTATTAAATCCGTCATTGTATCACCGTTAATGCTTTTATTGAAGGGATTTGGCTTTGTTATTTAAAGGTTTTGGAAAGTAATTTAAAGATTGAATTCTTTATTTTGTTTATGATATTCAACCATCCTGAGGAAAAAGACATAGAAGAAGAGAAAGAGAAGAAGAAAAAAACTAATATGTGGATGGATGGGACTGTTGATTTCTCTGATTAAATTTACTTAATAAATATATCCCCCAGATCATTTGCATGATGTTTAGCATATCTTAATTTTTCTTTGCTGTCAGAGTATATTGTGTACAACTTATCTCCTTTTTTTACATTATAACCTAAATGAACATGTAAAAAGATTCCTGCTCCTTTATCTTTTGGTGCTCCCGCGACTTTTGCAATTTTAGAAATTATATTTCCGTTTATATAGTCTATTTTTCCGGTCTTTCCGGCTTTTACATTATAAGAGTATTTACCAATTCTAATTTTATCTGGTGCAATTTCTTTTCCACCTTGTGCTTTTATTATTTCAACGAATTTCTTATATGCCATTCCACTCTCAATTAAGTCAGATGCCATTTTTTTACCATATCCTTTTTTTACTTTTTTTGCAAGTTCTAATATTTCGCCTGCAATGTAAATAGATTTTTCTTTTAAATCAAGGGGGGCATCTTTATCATTTTTAAGAACTTTGAGAACGTCCCTTGCCTCAAGTGCTGGGCCAATTCCATTTCCAATCGGCTGTTTTCCGTTTGTAATGACTACTTTTATTACGAATCCAAGTTTTTTCCCAATTATTTCGAATCTTCTTTTAAGTTCTTTCGCGTCTTTTTTCTTCTCAATTTTTGCTCCTCTTCCAACAGGAATATCAATAAGAAGATGTGTTGTCGAAACGGATTTCTTCTTTGCCAATATTGAAGCAAGTAATTGTCCTACAGGATCCAAAGAAACAGGGTGTTCAACTTTTATTATCTTATCATCAGCTGGAGCTAAATTTACAGCTCCACCCCAAACCATGCATGCGTTTGTCTTGTTGATTATTTTTTTTAGCTGTTTTATTTTAAATCCGACATTGCATAAAACTTCCATTGTGTCTGCTGTTCCTGCGGGGCTTGTTATAGAGCGTGAAGATGTTTTTGGTACTGTAAGACCAGTAGCTGCTAAGATGGGAACAACAACCATTGTTGTTCTATTGCCTGCTACTCCTCCGATGCAATGTTTATCAACCACTGGAAATTTATTGATTTTGAGAACCTTGCCAGTGTTTATTATCGCATTTGTCAGATCAATAGTTTCTCTTATTGTTAGTTCATTGATGTATGTTGAAGCAACAAAATAAGTAAGTTCAATATCTGTTAGTTCATTATTTACAATGTCTTTGACTATGTGATATATTTCATTATAATCTAATTTTTCCCCTCTTAATTTTTTCTTGATATAGAAAATTGATTTTGGTTTTCCCCCCAAACTTAAATAAATAACATCCCCTTTCTTTACTTGAAGATTATTATATAATTCTGTAAAGAGACCAACACGCCCTTTTGCTACAATTTTGGTTGATTGAGTAGTATCAACAACAGCTGTTGTTTCTTTATTTTTGACTTTTATTTTTACTCTGTCTCCTTTGTAAAGATCGAGTTTTGCTGCGTCATGTTCGTTTAGGAGAACTACGAGAACTTCTCCCGTACTTATTTCTATGGGTGTTACTTTTAATTTCATCATTTCGAATATCACCTTTTAGGAATTCAAGAAGAGTTACAGCAATCCCAAGAATGAGGGGTCCAAGTACAATTCCCAATGCACCAAACAAAGGTAAACCACCAAGCACTCCAACAAGTATGATTATAGGATGTATTTTTGCTTTATCGCCTATTATTACAGGTTTAAGCAGACTGTCAATTCCCCCTATTATTAAAAAACCATATGCAAATAAAATTGCCCCCTTTATCCAGCCACTATTATCTAGACCCGTAAGTATCAATATAATAGATCCTGGAACCCAGATGATTGCAGTGCCTATAAAAGGTATAAGGGAAAAGAATGCCATTAAGATTCCCCATAGTAGCGGTGATGGCAGCCCTAAGATCCAAAATCCAATGGCACCAACAGCTCCTTGAATTAAAGCGACGATTATGTTTCCAAAAATTATTGAATCAACAACATTTTTTATTTTTGCAAATAGAAATTCTTTCTTGTCTTTTCCTAGTTTGATTAAACTTTTAATATACTCCATTAATATTTCTCCATCTTTGAACAGATAAAACATAATAAAGATTATAACAATAAAATTTAATGCCATGCCTGGAATACTGAGAAGAAACGAAGTAATCCATGAAATTATTTTATTTGAAAAGTTTCCAGTTATATTTTCACTGCTTAAATACCCTCCTTCTGTTGCAAGCTGTACAAGTGAACATCCAAAGTTTCCTTCTTCATTACATTCAATATTCCATCCGTTTTCTGATATTAACTCTTTAGTTACATGGTAAAAAGAAACAACTTGTTCTTGCAGACCAACAATGACGAAAAGGCCAGGAATAAATATGAGTATTAAAATAACAATGGAAACAAGAAGTGCAGAAGAAGTTTCATGCCTTATAATTTTTTTTGTAAGCTTATATATTGGATAAAAAATATATGCTAAAATACACCCTGTAAGAATTATGGAAATGTAAGGTTTAAGAATAAGATAAACTAAAAATATTATTAAGAAAACTATACCAAGCGTTATGTATCTGGAATATTTTTCCGGAATCATTGTTTCCTCTTTTTTGTAAATGGGCCCGGCCGGAATCGAACCGGCGATCCCCGCCATGTCGAGGCGGTATCATAGCCGCTAGACCACAGGCCCCTCATTATTGAGAGGCGGTCACCCATTTATAAATTTTACGTAATGTTATCTATAGTCCGCTGAAAAAACTACCTATTATCATTTTTGATAATACAAATAGCACAAGAGATGCTATAATGACTGCAGGGGCATATTTGAATCCTGCAGTCATTTCTCCTTTTGAAATAGTGCCTGTAAACATCGAGGCTAAGAGACCAGTTATTGATAATATAATAAGCGACATATTTGTGAGAAATGCCTGTGTAATCTCCATTTCCCCTGCCAAAAATCCTAATCCAAACTCGTCTGTTGATAGTGTTGCAGAACCCTGCATGTTTTCAACCATTCCTACGAAATGAATAGAAATAGCCAACAACAAAGGAGTTCCGACAATTATTGTGAACATAATGAACATAGCATAAGTTCTTGTATTTGTGACCATCTCGTCTTTTAGAGAGCTAGTTTCAGCAATGTCCTCACTAAGTTCTTCAAGTAAGGAAGCTAGATGCCCTCCGGAAGAAAGAGAACTGGCTATTAGTTTTAGAGTTCTTTTGAGAGGAGAAGAATCAACTCTGTTACATATTTTTAGAAGTTCTTCTGAGAAACTTTTCATCCCGACAGCTTTTTCAGTCGCTTTTTTGAGTTCCTCTGCAAGGGGTCCAAACTCTTTTCTTGCTGCAATCCTTATTGCCATATATGGAATCATTCCAGCCTGAAGATTTGACGCAATTAATTGTAATGCATCAGGAAGAGATTTTTCTATTTTTGAGTTTCTATTGTCAACCTTAAAGTAAACAAGAAGATACACAAAAAACTGCCCAATGAGAAGAATAGCTATAACACCTCCAATGATAAGCAATATATTTACATCAAAAAAATAACCCACAATCGTTCCAACGATTGAAAGAAGTATACTAAAGAATAAAGTTTTCCCAATCCATTGGGATATTTTTGATTCTTCGTTTGCGTATATCAGCATCTGAGAAATTTTTTTCACATACCCCTTTGGCATGATCTTTGTTAATGATTCATATATATACATTTTAGATGTTTGATACAGGCCTTCTTACTTTTACAAAACCAATTAGTACATATTGGGCTATAAAACATAAAATTATGAAAACTATGAACATGGGTTTAGTTACGCCAAATCCAGCGAAACTGGAGAGAATAACAAGCATAGTGCTTCCAATAGATGGAACAGCGACGGCAAAGAGCATGTATACAAGACTCCAAAGATTTAACTCTCTTGCATAATTCCTTATCCTTGTTTTTTGTTCTGATGTTAAATCTTTTATTATTCTTCTTAAAACTTTTTTGATATTTGAACCTGCTTTAAGAGCGTTGACCATTTGCCATGATGTTCTTTTCAGAAATTCAGATTTTGTGTTAAGAGCCATTTCTTCTATTGCATGGATCATAGGGGTTCCTGAATTTACTTTTTGTACTATTTTTTTGAACTCATTTGATGTATCTTCATAGTTCGAAACTGCAACACTAATGAATGCATCATATAAACTTACACCAGCGCTTATTTGAAGTGAGATGTCCTTCAGAGCAAATACAAGATCCTTATTGATATTTTCAGCTTTTTTTGATGCTAATATATCAGGGTATCTTATGAATATAATTAAAAACATCATACATATTCCAATTCCTATAGCTATCCCAAGCGCAATGGATTTTGCGATTGATTCTTCTTGTGACAAAAATAGAAATATTATCAACATACCAAAGATTCCACCTATGACCAACGAGTTTAGGAGAGATTTAGCAACATATTCATCCGGACGGACATCTATGTCAGTCATTTTTAAATCAGTTTCGATATGCTTGAAGAATTTAAGAATGTTTGCGCCAACCCCGCGAAATTTTGTAGCAAATTTATTAGAAATAGAGTCAGGTATAATCATTAAGGGAATTCTTGTTTCCATCTTAATCCTTCACTACATCCGTCGGAATGAAATCATTCATTGCGGCGTTTT
>CAZZGN010000072.1:0-6417 GCA_964654165.1 uncultured Methanosarcinales archaeon
CATGCACAGACTCAGACAGCGACGGTTTTGGTTCTGCAAACATAAATTTCTGCACATACACACATGCAACAGACTGCGACGACACCGATGCAAATGTCTTTCCTCCTGCAGACGACATAAACATTTCAGCAGACACAACTCTTTGCTCCGGAACATATTACCTCAACGATACCAACAATGACGGACTTATAATATTTAATTCCAACCACACAACACTAACATGTAATGGAACGATATTAGTTGGAAACACAACAGGAAGAGGTATTTATTCGTCAGCAAATAATAATATTACAATTAAAAATTGTGAAATTAGAAATTATGCAAAAAATATTGAGTTAGATGAAACCTCAAATAGTTTGGTGGAAAATAATACTATTTTTAATGCAGCATCATTCGGAATTTTAATAAATAGTGACACACCTTTTTGTGATAACACAACAATTATATCAAATAATTTAACTGGAAACCCTTACGGAATCATTGCTATGGATGTTGAAAGCAACAATATGTCTTATAATTATTTTTATAATAATACTATGGCAGATTTACTTCTTATGACTAGTGGTAGAAATTCTTCGCATAATATAATCTCCCACAATAATCTAACTGGAATAAGCACAGACGGAATTGCACTTTACACTGGAGGAACTTATTATATAAAAAATACTACTGTTTTCAATAATAATGTAACAGTAACCTCTGGAAAGGCAATTTACTTATATCCAAATTCAACGGAAAATTTAATCTATAATAATATTTTTTCAGCAACAACTCCTGCCTACGACAACGGAACTTCTAATTTATGGAACACAACAGAACAAACAGCAACAAATATAATTGGAGGTTCAGACACAGGAGGAAATTATTATTCTGATTACGGCGGTGCAGATACAGACGGAGACGGAATTGGTGAAACAACATATACAATTAACGGAACAGCAGGAAACATTGATTATTTGCCTTTGGCTAATACAGTCTGTGGAAATTCTTTAATCGAAGGGATAGAAGCCTGCGACGACGGAGCAAGTAATGGTGTTGCGTGCAGTCCTGCTTGTGGGTCGACATGTACATATTGTAGTGCTACATGCACAAGTACAACTGTAACAGGGGGTTCATGCGGTTCATGTTTCCTAGCCGGTACAAAAATTTTAATGGCAGATAAAACAGAAAAAAATATAGAAGAGGTTGTGGTGGGAGATTTTGTTAAAAATTATAATTTTGAAAAAAATAAAACTGAATCTAAAAAAGTTATTAAAATTATGTCCCCTATCCATAATGATATGGTGGAATTTGTTTTCGAAGATAAAACTAAAACAACACATACTTTTGATCATCCATATTATGTTTTTGGAAAAGGTTGGGCATCATATAAACCAGAATGGACAAAAGAAAGGTATAAATTAAATACATTTCAAATTGAAGAAGAAGATTATGTAATGAATAAAAATGGTGAAAAAATAAAATTAGTTAATATTAATGAAAAAAATTTAGGGAATGTCCAAACATATAATTTTCATATTCAAGAAGAAATTTTAAATAATCAAAATTTCTTTGCAGATAATATTTTAGTTCATAATAAGCCCACTCCTTGCACTGATACCTGTTCTTCATTAGGTTATGAATGTGGAGATTATACAATTTGTGGATCCTCAAAAAATTGTGGAACATGTGATACAGGATATACTTGTTCTTCAGGTCAATGTGTTGAAGAAGAAAAAGAATGTGCAATTCCTGGAAAAATTGAAAAAGATTGTTTAGATAAGAATACAATTAGATTAAAAGAATGTAGTGCAGAGGGTTTATGGCAAGAAATGGGCCAGGAAAATTGTGGTGATGAAGAACTTTGTTTTGGAGGGATATGTTATGATAAGGAAGAGTGTAAAGAATATTCTTGGTATAATAATTTGGAAACAAGTGCGAAGGTTTGTAATTCTGGAACTTTTTGTGGAGATTATGTTGATTTTGGAATTGAACTTTTTTTAACAGAATCTGCATGTCAATTAAGCTTACAAAATTGTGAAGATTTATGGTGGTTTGATAATTCAAAAGATTCTTGTTCTTATTCTCAATTTTGTGAAGGTTCTTCATGGTGGGGATTAAGAACATTTGAAACAGAAGAAAATTGTAAAAATAATTTGCCTAAAGAATGTGAAAGTGAAGAAGTTTGTGGATACTGGGGAGAATGTGTTGATGAAATTAAAGAAAGGAAGTGTTGGAAGGTTTATGATTGCGAGGGTAAACCTAATGAAGAATTTATTAAAACTAAATCTTGTTTAACTGGAATTGAAATTGATTATTTTCAAGAGAGAGATAATTTACTTATTGCAAAAAATGAAGGTGTAGGATTTGGTGTTGTAGTTACAGATATAGAAAATATTGCAGAAATTTCTGTTAAATGGAAAATTAAAAAAAGAAATTCAGAAGGTTATGAAATTCAAAATTTAGCAAGTGATTATGATAATTTAGCTTCTGAAGAAGGTTCAGAAAATCTTCAAGAATTGGCTTTTGGTGAAGAAACCCTACAAGAAGATTTGGGGGTGGGGAAATTGTTGAGTGAATTTGATTTTGATTTTGAAGAAGATGTTCTTTTGCAGGCTTTTGTTTATGCAAATGGCGAGATAGAAATGATTGAATGGAATATTGATGTTGATGATGAATTAGAAGAAGAGTGTGAACCTGATTGGACTTGTACGTGGTCTGATTGTGTGGGTGGTGATGATTTTTCTTACGCTGAAAATTGTATTGATGAAAATGGTTGTGGGAAAAACATTGATATACCTAGTCCTAAGGAATGTGAATGTTATGTAGATTGGGATTGTCCTGACTGGGGCTTGAGCGAATGTGAAATAAAGTACGACGCTGAAGAAGCAATAATGGAATATGGTGTTATTAAGGGAGAACAAGAAAGAATTTGTGATAATTTAAATGATTGTGGAAATGAAAAGGATGTTCAATTTCAAGAATGTGATGTTTCTATTGCTTTAGAAATTAATGAAACTTTTTGGTGTTTTGAAAATTGTTTAGAATTATTTAATGCAGAAACAGGAGAATTTATTGGAAGAATAAAAGAACCTGCTAATTCTGAATCAGATCTAACTACAATTGATTTATCTTTTTCAGAAGACGGGACTAAAGAAGAATGTCCTTATTGTTTTAGAGAAACTTTTGATGAGGAAACTTTTGATATTGCTAATTGGATAACTTGGAAAAATAATGGTGAAAGAACTTCAAGTTCAATCGAAGATGGGCAATATAAAGTTTCAGCTTATTCAGAAGGAGATTATAAATATTGGTGGCGCCTTAATCAAGATGGAGAAGATGCTGCTGCAAGTAGATATATTCAGAGAAATAATACTTGGGAAGGGTTATTTTTGAAACAATCTGTATTAGATGATTTTAAAACAGAAATTGATTTTGAAGATTTAGAACAGCAAGGACACGGTGCGTGGAGATTTGTAACTGTTTTCCAAGATAATCATAAAGCCATGCGTGTTGAAATTGCAAAAACTCCTTATTATGGAACTCTTGCACATGTTTTCTTTAAACAAAGTGTGGCTCCAGAAGTTACGCATTTTCAAGATTTATCTAGAACAGAAAAAGATGGAAAATTAACTATTGAGAGAAAAGAAGATAATTTAATATTTTATATTAATGATATTGAAATCCATAAAATGGAGTTTGATTATTTACCTCGTGTGGGGAGAATAGGTTTTGCTCCAGATACTCAATTTGAAGGAAGTGAAGCAAGTGTTTCTGTAAATGAATTTTCAGTTTATGAAGGGGGCTGTTATGATGATGTTTGTGGGGATGGAATTATTGGGCGTTATGATCAATGCGACGATGGAAATTTAATTGATGGAGATGGATGTTCTTCTACTTGTAAAGGGGAACCTATGCCTGGACAATGTTCAGACGGAATTGATAATGATGAAGATGGAACAACTGATATGGAAGATTATTCTTGTCAAAATTCTGAGGATAATGAATTTGATCCAAAACCTGCTTGCAGTGATGGAATAGATAATGATGGAGATGAATTTTTTGATTTAGGGGATGATATTGGTTGTTCAAACTTTACAGATAATAATGAAACAGATGAGATTATTGCTTTGTGTGGTGATGGAAATTTCGATGAAAGTATCGGAGAACAATGCGACGATGGAAATTTAGAAAATTTAGATGGTTGTGATTCAGAATGTTTAACTGAAAACTATTGTTTTGTTTCAACATTTAATCAAGCTGATGGGCAATATTTTAATTCTAAGAGGGGAGGAAATAATCCCACTACAAATGGTTGGTGGTTATGGAGTTATAGTGCTCCTAAAAATATATTTGAAGATGGAAAATATAAAATTGATTTACATGGAAGTGATGGAAAATTTGAAGGTTCATTTGAACAATATGGGCGTGAAGGATTGAAAGGATTAAGAAAAAATAACCGAGAAGAATGGAATCAAATTATGCAAGCTGCTTATCGTGTAGATGGATTACAGGCAACAAATGCTCATTGGTTAAAAGATGATTTTGAAATTGAATTTGCATTTTCTAATTTCTCAGATTATGGTGAAAGAAAAAATTATAAACCATCAGTTAAATTTACAATTAGATTTAAAGATAATTCTAAATATGTTCGCGCTACAATGCATATGTATCAAACTGGTTTTCAAATTTATCACACTAAAGATTTATCTGGAAAAGTGAATAATGGTGGGACAAAAATTGAAGATTCTTCAGCTTATCATGTTATGAATATTAAACGGCAAGGAAATAAATTAATCTACACTTTAGATGGAGAAGAAATTTATGAAACTGAATTTAAATATCTCCCAGAAATAGGGCAGCCTTTGATTTGGATGGATACTCAATTTAAAAATGTGAATGGGAAAGTGGATTTTGAATATTTTGTTGTAAAGGAGGGATGTTATAATTCTTTTTGTGGAGATAATATTTTAACAAAATTGGCTAGCCACCATAATGAAGAATGTGATAATTCTGAAGATGAGGCGTGTTCTTCAGAATGTAAGCTTCTTCCTACAGATGGGCAATGTAATGATGGAATTGATAATGATGGAGACAGCACTTGTGATTATGATGGATGTGAAATTGATGGAGTAAAATTAGCAAAAGATTATTCTTGTGAAAATGTAGAAGATAGAGATGAAAAAAATCCTTTGGCAGTTTGTGAAGATGAAGAAGATAATGATGAAGATTTCCAATCAGATTTGTATGATGGGGGTTGTGAAAATTCTCAAGATATGACTGAAGAAGGGGGTGATTGTGTGGATGATACTTGTATTGCAATTTCTGTTTGTGGTAATGATAGATTAGATCCTGATGAACAATGCGAGGACGGGAATAAAGAAGACGGAGATGGATGTTCTTCTAAATGTATGATTGAGGAAACTTTTCCTTTACCTCCTGGAGATTCTGGAGGAAGTTCTAATTATGAAGGCGTAATTGAAAAAATATTTGATTTAATTCCTTTTGTTAAAAAAGCTGCTATTATGGAGCAGATAACAGACTATGAAGAACCTGCACCAATTAAAGGACTTGAAGAAGAAAAAGAAAAGAAAAACTATTGGTGGATTATAATTCCTGTTGTTTTAATTGTTGGATTTTTGAGTTTACTAATAAGAAGGAGAAGAAAAATTTTTAAATTTTTAAATTCTCACGAAGTTGGTAAAAAAAAAGAGATAGAGATTAAAAGAATTTTTAAAAAGCTGTTTGACTTTTAGAAAGGTTTAAAAGTAACTAATAGGTTTGAATTTTAAGATGTTTGCCAAAGAAAAAGGATTATTTTGTATGATTTTTGCAATTATTATTTTTGTGGGATTTGTAAGTGCGGTTGATTTAAATGGATGTACTACAATTACAGAAAGTGGAGAATATTATTTACAAAGGAATATAATTGATTCTTCTGGAGACATATGTTTTAATATTCAAGCAGATGATGTTACTCTTGATTTAAATGGTTATGTTGTTGATGGTGATGAAGAATCTATTTCAGGAGTTTATTCAAATTCAAATGTTAATAATATAGTTATTAAAAACGGCTTGATTTCTGGATGGAGTAGCGGGGTTTGGTTTTCTGGAGGAGAAAATATAACTTTAGAAAATTTACAAGTTCTTTTTAATAGATATAAAGGAATTGAATTGGAAAATATTTTAGGTTCTACAATACAAAATAATTTTATAAAAGACAATCCTAATGTTGGAATTGAATTAGATTCTTGTGAAGATTCTTTAATTTATAATAATGAAATTAAAAATATAAACAGAGGTGAAGGCTCAATTGAACTTTATAATTCAAAAAGAATTGAAATAAGAGAAAATAATTTAAATAATAATGATGGAGGAATTTCTATTGAACAAGGTTCTAACATAAAAATTTTAAATAATGTTTTGGAAAATAATTAT
>CAZZGN010000073.1:0-6378 GCA_964654165.1 uncultured Methanosarcinales archaeon
ATCTCATCTTGTACAGTGCCAACAGTCCAATGAGAATTGGAATAATACTCCTTATTCTTATGAAGATTGGCCATATGAGAAAGATTGACCTTCTTATTAATAAATATTACCTTGTTTCAACCATTTTATCTATCGCTTTCTTAGCCTTAATCCTTATATCTTCAGGAATTTCTATTTTATGCTTCTTTTCTTTCAATGCTTCAAGAACTAATTCCATTGTTGTACATTTCATATAAGGACAGACATTGCAGAATGAGAGAAATTTTTTCTCTGGAATGTCTTCATTTAATTTTTCAGTCATTCCACATTCTGTAGCAATTATAAATTCTTCTGCGTCACTTTCTCTGGCAAATTTAGCCATTCCACCAGTTCCAGTTATGCAGTCACTTTTCTCTAACACTTCTGGTCTGCATTCAGGGTGGGATATAAGTTTTGCATTTGGAAATCTTTCAAGCATTTCATTGACCATCTCTATAGTTAAATCATTGTGTATTTTGCAATAACCATCCCATATAATCATCTCTTTATCAACTTTTTTTGCTATGAACTTTCCCATATTTTTATCAGGAAGAAATATTATTTTATTATTGGGCAATTTTGATATGATTTTCTCTGTGTTCATACTTGTGCAACAAACATCAGACATTGCCTTTATCTCAGCAGTTGTATTAATATAGCAAACAACAGCAGCATCAGGGTGTTTTTCTTTCATTTCCTTTAATTTTTTAACATCAGCCATATCTGCTAATGAACATCCTGCTTCTAAATTTGGGAGTAGTACAGTTTTTTCAGGGCACAATATTTTAGCAGTTTCTGCCATGAATCTAACTCCGCAGAATAATATAATATCAGCATTACTTTTAGCAGCATTTCTTGCCAGTCCTAAACTGTCGCCAACATAATCCGCTATCTTATACATTTCAGGTCTTTGATAGTTATGAACCAAAATAACAGCATTAAGTTTCTTCTTAAGTTCTAGTACTTCTTCTATCATTTCATCCATGTTAACTTAATTTTTTATTTCTGATATAAAAACCTTCTGAAACATATAAAAGCTTTTATACTGTTTAAAACACCTAAATACCATGAAATTAGGTTACAACCAGGTAGAAAACGTCATTCTTGCTGCTTTAGCAGAAGATATAGGTAAAGCAGATATTACATCAGAAAGCTGTGTTCCTAAGAAAATGAAGGCCTCTGCAAAGATAATTGCAAAACAAAATGGAATTATTTGTGGGTTGCAAGTTATTGAATTTATATTTAAAATAATTGATTCTAAAGTCTCATTAAAATTAAAGAAGAAAGATGGAAGTAAGATAAAGAAAAATGATGTAATTGCTGAAATTAAGGGAAATGCACGTTCTTTACTACTAACAGAAAGAACGATTCTCAATTTTCTTCAACAATTAAGCGGAGTAGCAACCACCACTTATGATTATGTAAAGAAAATAAAAAATTATAACACCAAAATATTAGATACAAGAAAAACCATTCCCGGTATGAGATATTTACAAAAATACGCTGTTAAATGTGGAAAAGGAGAAAATCATCGAAGAGGATTGTATGATATGGTGTTAATTAAAGAGAATCATATTACTGCAAGTTCAATTACAAAATCTGTTTCACTTGCAAGAAAAAAATATCCCAAGATGAAGATAGAAGTTGAATGTTCTACATTAGCGGATGTTAAAGAAGCATTACAAACAGACTGTGATTGGATAATGCTCGACAATATGAATCCTTCAGTTATTAAAAAAGCTTTGAAGATTATAAACAGGAAAAAAATAACAGAAGCATCTGGAGGTATTACTCTAAAAAATATAACATCCTATGCAAAAACAGGGGTGGATTATATATCCTGTGGAGCAATAACACATTCATATAAAGCGTTAGATATAAGTATGTATATTACTTTCAAATAATAGAGGTGTAAAAATGGAAGATTGTATATTCTGTAAAATCGTAAAAAACGAAATACCATCAATTAAAATTTATGAAGATGATAAAGTATTAGCTTTTCTAGATATAAATCCACACAATAAAGGTCACACACTAGTTATTACAAAAGACCACCATGAAACGTTTGACAAACTTCCGAAAGATATATTGACAGATATGATAAAAGTAACACAAAATGTTGCAAAAGCAGTTGTTGAGGCTACTTCATGCCATGGTTTTAATATAATAATGAATAATCATAAATCTGCAGGCCAATTAGTTCCTCATGTTCACTTCCATGTTGTTCCAAGATTTGATAAAGATGGCGTTGCAGGAAGATGGAAGACAAAAAAATATGATGAAGGCGAAATGAACGAATATGCTAAAGGAATCAAGAAGAGGTTATAATTTCAATAACTAAGGGATGCACAAATTTCTTCCATTCTTCACCTTTCTTCATTAAATTTCTGATTTCTTCTCCAGATATTTTTATACTAAAATCGATTTTCTCAACAATTATCCTTTTTTCTGTGAATAATCTTTCAACAAGAGAATTTGAACTGTAAACAACGTTAAAATCAGGTAAATTCTTTTTTACATAATCAACCCAAAGTTCATTATCATTCAAGTCATCCAAACCATATATTTCAGCTTCAATATTTTCTTCTTTTAATACAATTTCAATCATTTCTTTTCTTTCTTCAAAAGTAAACGGATTTTTTTCAGTTCTAGAATATTGTTTCGAACCAATTAATATGATTAATTTATTATTCTCAGAAATAATCCTTTTTATTGCATCTAAATGACCAAGATGAAAAGGCTGGAATCTCCCTACAAGTAGTGCGGTTTTCATTTTTTCATTATTAAAGGTATTTTTCTTTTATGTTCGTTATCTTTTATCCTTTTGAGAATCTTTTCGTCAATATTCTCCCCATTAAGAAACTTTTTTATGTTATTGTCAATTTCTTCATAACTCATTCCAATTTCATCTTCATCAAATTGATTTAGTTCTAATTCAGCAGTCGGCTTCTTATTTATTATTGACTTAGGAATTCCTAATTCAGAAGCTAAGGAATATACTTCTGTTTTTAACAAATCGCCAATAGGCAATACATCTGAAGCAAAGTCTCCATGTTTTGTTCCATAACCTAAATATATCTCTGATTTATTAGAAGTTCCAATAACAATAGCATCATTTGAGTTTGCAAAATCATATAATATAATCATCCTTATTCTAGGTTTTATATTCATTTTTGCAATATTATTTCTTTTCCAAGGAAAATTGTCAATAAGAAAAGAATTGATTGGAACAACTAAAAATTCAACTTTTAATTCTTTAGCAAGATCTCTAGCATCATCTTCACTTTTACTTAAACCAATTTCAGGCATAAATATAGCTGTAACATTCTCACTACCAATTGCTTTAACTGTCAAAGCTAAACAAACAGCCGAATCTACCCCCCCAGAAAGACCAATAACAGCTTTTTTCTTTCCAATCTTTTCAAAAAATTCTTTTAATGATTCAACGAGCATTTTTATGCTTCTCCAGAAGTGCTTCTAAGGTTGCAATGGCAACTTCAATCTGTTTTCCATTTGGTTTTTTTGTAGTTATATTCTGCACCCACAATCCTGGTTTAATAATCTGCCTGAAAAACCATTTCCTTCTAAATTTGTCACCTAATTTCAATATTTCATATGAAGCTCCAGCAATAGGCAGTATCAAAGGCAATCTGTACAAAAATAACTTCCAATATGGCAGTTGAGTAGAAACTAATGAGAAAACCAATATACTGATTATCAAAGTTAATACTAAAAAACTTGTCCCGCATCTTGCATGGTGTGTAGAATGTTTTTTTACATTTTTTACATTTAATTTTTCTCCATGTTCATAACAGCTTATTGTAGCATGCTCTGCACCATGATATCGAAACATGATTTTAACATCTTCCAGAAAAGATATTACATATATGTATAATATGAATATGCTTATCCTTATTACCCCATCTATCAAATTGAAAAGAAAAGTACCATTTATTGGAGTAATATACTTATCTATGAGCCATGTTATTGCAAGGGGCACTGCTTTGAACAACAATATTGCAAAAACCAGTGAAACACCAATTGTTATTAGGATATGCCAAAATCCCAAGCTTTCTTTCTCCTCTTCTTCTACTTGTTCATTAGCTGAAAAAATAAGTTCTTTCATACCAAGATGAAGCATTTCTATTAATATGACAATACCCCTTATGAAAAGCCAGTTGAAAAAGAATCTTTTAGTCAATGATGTGAATTTCTCAACCTTAACTTTTATACCATCGGAATTCCTTATACCCACAGAAACATATTTTGGGCTTTTTATCATAATTCCTTCAATTAAAGCCTGCCCCCCTACGTCTATTTTCTTCATTTCAGGACAAGTGACTCAATCATTTATAAACTTTATCCATCTTAAATTAGGACAATCTTTATAAATAAAACCCCATTCTCAAGGCATATGGTACTAGAAAAGCTGGGTGATTCATTAAAGAATACTTTAAGCAAGATAGCTAAAAGCCTCTTTGTAGATGAAAAACTAGTAAATGAATTAATTAAAGATATTCAGCGTGCCTTATTACAATCAGATGTCAATGTAAAACTTGTTTTCGATCTTACAAAAGAGATAAAGGAAAAGGCATTAAAAAAAGACATTCCATCAGGTTTGACAAAAAAAGAATACCTAATTAATATCGTATACGAATCTTTGGTTAAATTTCTCGGTGGAGAAGGCTATAAGATAGAAATTAAGAAAAAACCGTTCAAAATAATGTTAGTTGGTTTGTTTGGAAATGGTAAAACAACAACAGCCGGTAAATTAGCAAAATTCTTTTCAAAGAGAGGATATAAAGTTGCCTTACTACAAACTGACACCTGGAGACCTGCTGCATACGATCAATTACAACAAATTGCAAAAACAGTTAATGTTCCTTTCTATGGAACAAGAAAAGCAAAAAATCCTACAGATATATACAAAGAACATGAATCGGAACTGAACAAACATGACATAATCCTAGTTGACACAGCAGGACGAGACGCACTATCTAAAGATTTAATTGAAGAACTAGCCACACTTCATAAAACTGTTCAGGCAGATGAAAAACTTCTTATTATTGGTGCAGATGTTGGACAAGCTGCTGAAAAGCAAGCTCAAGCCTTCCACGACACATGTGGTGTTACCGGAGTCATCATAACAAAATTAGACGGAACTGCCAAAGGTGGTGGTGCATTAGCTGCATGTCATGTTACAGATGCTCCTGTAAAATTTATTGGTGTTGGAGAAAAACCAGATGCATTTGAAGAATTCAAACCTAAGAATTTTGTTGGAAGATTACTCGGAATGGGTGATTTAGAAGGATTACTCGAAAAAGCAAAAGATGCCATGACTGAAGAAGATGCAAAAGACATGGGCAAGAAATTCCTTAAAGGCGATTTCACTTTAATTGATTTATATGAGCAGATGGAAGCCATGAAGAAAATGGGACCTTTGACTAAGGTTATGGATATGATTCCAGGTATGGGCGGAGTAAAAATCCCCAAAGACATGTTAAAGCAACAGGAAGGCAAATTAAAAATTTGGAAATTTATTATGGATTCTTGTACAAAAGAAGAATTAGAGGATCCTTCCGTTATGGAAGCTTCAAGAGTTGAAAGAATATCAAAAGGAGCTGGTGTTTCTATTTCTAATGTCAGAGAATTATTAAAACAATATAAACAAAGTAAAAAAATGATGAAAATGATGAAACCTGGCAAAGGAAACAAGCAAATGGAACAAATGATGAAGAAAATGCAGGGAAAAGTTCCAGGTATGTGATTATTCTATCAAACTAAGAACAATAAGGATATTATCTTTTAATTCTCCTTCACAATAATCAATCCCACCACTTAAAGTTTTAACCAAATCTTCTGAGAATAAACCTTGTTCGTAAGTACACGTCATACTTTTATCTAAAAACAATTCTTCTATTTCAATTGGTTCTGTTTCATCTAATGCAATTATTGTTTTTGTTAAAGAGCAATCATCATAACTTTCTAACATAATTGTTATATTATCTATACTCTTTGTAAAAACCGTTGGTTCACAATTATTTACTTTTTCTATGAAACATATTTCATCACAACTAATAGAATTAAAAACAAACATAAGGATAATGAAAACCAGTATCACAATAGCCGAGATAATATATACTGGTTTCATTGTGTGAATTCTTGAGCCTGTTTTTTTAACAGGTTCTACTATGGGGGAAAAAGCTTTTTCAACAATATTTTTATCAAAGCCAGCCTTCAGAAGTTTTTGTTTTATCTGACTATCATCAGCCCCTCTTCTTTTGGCGCTTTTAACATATTTTTCAAGATTATCTAAATCCCCCATATTCACTTTTATTTCAATTTCTTTTAAATAACTTT
>CAZZGN010000074.1:0-6353 GCA_964654165.1 uncultured Methanosarcinales archaeon
ACTTTTGTATTTATGTTCTTTAAACGGTTCCAATCTTTCTATCTCAACATTCATATTTTTAAGTCCATCAACAAATGCCTTTTGATCATAACCCAAACAGATTAAATCAGGTCTCTCTTCGTGTATAACTTTATAGAAATCCTTACTGTCTCCCATTATTACCTTATCGGCATACCCTTTTAAATTCTTAGCTCTCAATTCTTCATTTTCAATTGGAAATTCTCCTTTTGTTTTCTTTATAATCATATCTCTTCCTACAACTACAACAAGAAAATCTCCCTTTTCCTTTGCCTTTTTTAAGAAATATTTATGGCCTTTATGCAATATGTCAAATGCCCCAAATACCATGATTTTTTTCATATACCTATTGCAGAAGTTGAAGGTTATAAAGTTTACCTTGTAAAAACAAAAGATTTTTATAATGAACTAACAAGAATCCTCTACAAAAGAGGTGGGACATGTATAGGAAAGGTTATTTCCTTACACTTGATGCTTTTATAGCTATAGGAATAGTTGTTATAGGATTAGGATTAGTTCTCTCTCAATATTCTTTTAAGCCTTATGAACGGCAAACTGTTTTTTATTCAAATGATGTAATGGACATTCTTTCATCAACTAAATTGTATGAATTCAATGACGATAATCACACTTTTCTTAATATGTACGAGGACAACAACAATATCACCAATGTAGAAAATACAGTCTTTGAACAAGTCGCTGAATTTGTTAGGCGCGCAGATCCTGATATTGGATGCACGTACTGCATGGAAATGGCGAAGAATTTAACAAGGGATATAGTTGAAAACTCAATCTCACCTCAATACTCTTTCAATATCACATTGCGTAATTCTACACATGAAATAACTCTGTTCAACAAGACAACCACAGATGTGGTTGGGATAAAAAATACAATGGACAATTCGTCACTTGTTATGTCATCAAAGAAAATAATATCAGTTGTTTTTGATGGTTATTTTGTATTGTTTACCGGAGAGGTGATAGTGTGGCAATGAAAAAGAAGGCCGTATTTTTTAGTCTCATGGCCCTCCTTTTAGTTTCAATTTTTGTATTGTCTTTTAAACCTACAACACATTATACTCTCGTAAACAGAATTCCAGTTACAGAAGCGAGATTTTCTATGGCAAATGACTTTGTAGCTGACCTTGGAGAAAGCTATCTTGACAGGGCAGTCTATGTTTCCGGAACAGAAGCATTGGACGTTTATTTAAAAGATAGAATAACTGAAGATTCATTTGACACTCTTCCAGAATTTAAGAGTAAAGTTGCAGAGTTGTTGATTGATGGGTCTTCTGGTTCGCTTACAAGTGACCCGTCTTTAAAAAATGTCCTTCTAAACATATCATACCTTTCAAATGAGTCTCTAATAATTGAATCAAACTTCACTATTGGTGAATATGATTTTTATCAATCAAACGAAACAGGGCCCTGGACTTTAGGATCAACTGTTGAAATAAATTACACTGTAAATGCATTAATGGCTACATGGGTTGTATCTAAAAATATTTCTACGAAAATTAATTTAATTGGTATGTATGACCCATTCATATCAATAAATACACAAGAACCAAAAGTTGATAGGAATATATCCAAGACAGATATAACTGTATGGAATCCTGAAAATTTTTCAAACTTTATTAATTCAGCCGCTTATAGATATGATAACAATTCCCCAAGTTTCCTAAACAGAATAATCGATGATGCTTCACCCTCTGAGTGCTGTGGAATTGAAACGATGATAAATGCGAGTGAGGGCTTTTGGATGCCTGATGGAATTTTAGGAGATGGTTTTAGAAACATAAGTTTTGTTGATTATTGTTATTTTGGGGGTCTGGAAAAAGCAGATTTATGCGAAGAAGGAAAAAGAAAAATTAAAGAAATAACATCAGATTATACAGATCCTTCAGATTTCACATACCCTTTAAGAATAGACACTTATCATGAATTAATATTCAACCTTACAGAAGAATCATATGAAGACTAAACTACTTGGGAATAACATACATGTTTTTTCACTTGAAAGTTAATGTTTTACAGTCGACAAAGAGCAAAAACTTTATAAACAAAAAAGAGGTAAATCAAAATATGGCCATGGAGGAGACAATTAGTACAGGCGTAGATAGTTTGGTTAAGCTTGTTAAAAAGGAAAAAGAGATTTCTTTCGACAAAGCTGCTAATGAGTTGGATGTCCCTTTCCAAACAATAGAATCATGGGCGACATTCCTTGAAGAAGAAGGATTAGTCACAGTGGTATATAAATTTACAACACCCTATCTCGTTTACAAATCTCACGATAGTGAAGAAGACAAAGGAAACACAAAAGCAATTAACGACGCATCTTCAGAGCTGTCACAATTGTTTAGTATGTTGGATGACAGAGTAGAGAAGGAAGATTATACGCTTGCACACAAACATTCTATTGCCATTCATAAAAAACTGAAAGAGCTAATATCATACACAAGAAAGGACAAAAAGCTGTCAATGAAACTTGATCATGATACACTTCTAAATAGGATTGATGGATTTCTTAATTTTATAAGTCACACCAAAACACTAATGTCGAAAAAAGATTATTCCCGTATTAAATCTGCTTTCAAAAGAATAAAAGAGGATTTTTCTGATGTATATAATGAATTAATGACGAACATTCAAGAAACCAAACAGGAAAGAGTAGTAAAAATTGAAAAAAAGGAAGAGGAAAAAGTTGAAGAACCCATCGAAATAGAACAACCAAAAGAAGGTAAAATAGGATTCAAGGACAAGTCAACAGATTATAATTCACTTATAAATGAAGCAGAAGAATATATGAAAAAGGGAGATTTAGAATCTGTAAAACAGATTTATACATATCTTGAAAAAACATTTAGAAATCTTCCAGAAAAATTCAAAAATGACAGAGAAAATGTTAAGGATGCTCTTCTGAAAATAAACACTCGCTTCACCTCTAACCTCAGCGAAACATCCTTAAAAACAGTGGACGATATTTCAAAAGAAATAGAAAATCTTATAGCAAATGTAAAAAATGACATCAAAGAAAAGAATTTTAAAAATGCAGAAAAAATGTATTCTCAAATTGAAAAACTTTTCAATTCAATGCCTGAAGGATTTATTGAAAAGAAAATGGAGATTGAAAACAAAATAATCGACTTACATGCAGAAATAATTAATGGCGAGAAAGTAAAATATTCAAGGGATCTTATTCTGGGAGAAAATGAAATTCACTTAGCTCTCCATGAAATTGAAGATCTCATAAAAAAAGGAAACATAAATCAGGCTTTTGCATTTTATAAAGAAATAAGAGAGCAATATGCATCTCTCCCTGAGGGTTTTTTAGATGACAAGATTATGATTCAAAATAAAATTCTTTCGATATACCAAAAGCTTCAGATGGCCAGCAAAAAATCATATGAAGATGATTTCAATGAGAAAGCTGCAAAAATTGAAGTTTTGTCAAAAAAGGCTGAAGAGAGTTTGAATAGGGAGGATTTTGATTCAGCTTTTCTGGAAGTGAAAGATGTAAATGAATTATTTGACACATTACCAAGAGGATTCTTAGAACAGAAATCGAGAATAGAAACAAATCTTCTAAATCTTTCAAAGAGAATATCTTTTTTTGAGAAAGAACACGCTTCAAAGAAATTCAATACCATAAAAGAAAGAATAACAAAATTGTTTACTTCTCTGAACAATTATCTTCAGAGAAATGAGAATGAGTTGGCAAAAGAGATGTACAAAGAGATCATTACTCTTTACAATAATTTTCCGAAGGGTTATTTAAGGGAAAAAACAGAGATAAAAAATAAAATCCTAATTGCTTACGGGCAGCTAATGATTAATTCTGATTCAGAATATCTGGGGAATGTTGAAGGAGGAACAAAAAAGAAGTACAAAACTCTTCTTAAATTGATTATTTCTGTACATGAACTTATCGAGCAAAGAGAATTTGATAAGATAGAGGAAAAATACAATTCTATTGCAAGACTCTATAATGAACTACCAATAGGATTCATACAAAAGCGAATACACATAAGACACGAAATACTAAAAGTTAGTGATGAGCTTCAATTATACAAAAAAATTAAGGAGCTTGAGGGAATAACAGATCCTTCAAAAACAAGAGGACTTTTGGAAACAATCCGAACATTGTATGATGAATTGTATGATGGATGCAGGGAAGATTCAGAACTTTTTGACTTTGTGAAAGAAAAATATGACCATTATTCAGCCACCCTCAAAAAAGGAAGTGTTGAAAAAGCAGGATTTATGAGAGAATCTGATAGAAATGTAACAAAGAAAAATGTTGTGGATGAATCAAGAAAAAATAATATTAGCGGTTCTCTCTATGAAGATGCAATAACATTGCTTGTATCAGGAAATTTGAATGAAGCATATTTAAATCTTAAGACAATCTTATCTACAAATTCATCAGATACAAGAGCAGGATACCTACTGGGGATAATCTCTAAACTAAAGAACAACCAAATCAGAGAAAAATACGGCACAGAAATAGGACTTTTCCTTTCAATATTGAAAAGGCTTCATTTAAAATCTCTTGATTCAGTAGATGCAAAATTAGCAAGAATCAAATTGATAAGGGGTTTTTATGAATATTTAAACGGAAATAAAACTGCTGTTAAGATAGATATAAATAGATTATCAGAAATTTATACTTCTGATGAAGAAATTATTAAATTTAAAAATATTATTGGACTCAGGTGAATTAAATGCAAGAACCTTTAATAAATACCCAAACAGGGGCGGAAAAAAAACTTGATTCATATCAGATAGAGATAGAGAACCAGGTTATAGATATCAATATTTTTCTTGATAGAGAAGGTTTCTCACATTACAATCTCTCTATAAAAAATATAACCAAATCAACAAGAATAGTTCTTGATAAAATAAGGGAGGAATTTATTTCCCAAATTAACATTGGGACGATTGATTTCTCAGAAGAAGGGTCAGCAGCGACAATAAAAGACAGGTTTAAACAAGAAATATTTATCCTTATAAAAAGATACTTTCCAAGAACTGATAAAAGAACGTCAGATCTTCTTGTGAATGAATTGCTTAGACAAAATATAGGTCTTGGGGATATAGAGATTCTCCTAAAAGATGACTTCCTGGAAGAAATAGTTGTTAATGGCGCACAAGAACCAATTTGGATTTATCACAAAAAACATGGATGGCTCAAAACAAATATAATCATACCTACTGAAAAAAGAATCAGACATTATTCAACTGTTATAGGCAGTGATGTAGGAAAAGAAATAACAATGCTTAAACCACTTATGGATGCACATCTTCTTTCAGGTGACAGAGTAAATGCAACATTGCATCCAATCTCAAGTAACGGCAACACAATAACGATAAGAAAATTCGCAACACGTCCATGGACTATAACAGATTTTCTGAAGGCAGGAACAATATCTTTTCCCGGTGCTGCTATAATATGGCTAGCAGTTGAAAATGAAATGTCAATTTTAATTTCAGGTGGAACTGGTTCAGGTAAAACATCTATGCTGAATGTAGTGGCAAGTTTTATGCCAATAAATCAAAGAGTCATATCTATAGAAGATACTCGCGAGTTACAGCTTCCAAGAGAGCTCCATTGGGTGCCTCTCGAAACAAGAATTGCAAATCCAGAAGGCAAAGGAGAAATCACAATGCTTGATTTGGTTATTAACTCTTTACGTATGAGGCCGGACAGGATTATAATGGGAGAAGTAAGAAGAAAAGCAGAAGCAGAAGTTCTTTTTGAAGCAATGCACACAGGTCATTCTGTTTATGGAACATTCCACGCAAATAATGTCAAGGAGACTATTGATCGTCTTACAAATCCACCTATAGATGTTCCAAAATTAACGCTCACAGCCTTGGGATTGATAGTTGTACAAACACGAAATAGGAGAACTGGAAAGAGGAGAACACTACAAATAGCAGAGATACTTCCAACTGGAGATGCCAATGTGATTATGCAGTTTGATGTAAATAGGGATAGCCTTGTCAACATGAATGATTCGAAAACAATGCTTGATACGTTAAAACTTTACACAGGACTTTCCAAAAGCCAGGTTGAAGCAGATATGAATGAAAAAATTAAAATTTTGAAATATCTTGTGAAAGAAAACATAATCGACATCAATAAAGTTGGAGCGATTTTCAGGCAATATTACAACAAAAAAATGAGAAGGAGCTAAGTGATTTAAATTGATTAGATACATTTATCTTATAACGAAAAATTTCCCGCAGATAAAGTCTATGCTTAAAAAGGATAAGATGCAAGAAAAGCCCGTACTTTTTGTAAAGACATCTTTAATGGCATCTATATACAT
>CAZZGN010000075.1:0-6349 GCA_964654165.1 uncultured Methanosarcinales archaeon
AAATATATGATATGGTAAATAACTTACTGTTTGAAAAGACTTTGATAATTTCAACAAAAGAATTTGAATGTTTTGAAAATAGTGATTGCGAAACACCTTATGAATATCTAACAAGATCAATGTGTCCTTTTACATCTGTTTGTAAAGACAAAAAATGTGAAGTTGCATGTCCAATAACTTATGAAGAAACTGCAGATTGTTTAGAAGACAGGCATTGCAACTGCGACCAATTCGTGGATATAGAAAGTATGGAATGTGGTTGTAATAAAGGGAAATGCTACGCTTTCAATATTCCATGAATCTTTTCTACTTCTTCCTATCAACAAGATACATGGCCAAAGTGCCTACACCTAATCCAATTAAAGCAAATGCACCTACTTGAGATGTTATAATACCAATACCTATACCAATAAACAATCCTGCTGCTACCAAACTTTTTCATTATTTAACCCCACAGTTTTTTAGTATTTTTATTTCTTTAATTCTTTTGCTTCAAACCTATCTCTTAAAGTGTAATAAGTATGTAAAAGTTTATGTGACTTCTTACTATTAGGATTACCTAGAAATTCCTTATATAATTTTTGTACAATTGGATTTTCATGAGATTTTCTTAGAGGCTTATTTTTATCATCTTCATACAATGCTTCCATCCTTTGTTGCACAGTTTCAGGGTCGCTGTATATTGGTTGTCCTCCTCCGTTTACACATCCACCAGGGCAGGCCATCATTTCTATGGAATGATATTTTTCCTTGTTTTTTATCAGCTTCTCCATATTTTTTCCGCCTGAAGCAACAGCAAACTTAATCTCAGTACCATTAATGTTTATACTTCCTTCTTTAATACCTTTATCTCCCCTTATCTGATCAAACTCTAATTTTTCTACGACTTTTCCTGTTGCTAACTCATAAGCAGTTCTTAATGCAGCTTCCATAACTCCTCCAGAAGCTCCAAATATTGTTCCAGCTCCTGTCGAAATGCCTAAAGGTTCGTCGAATTTTTCATCTTGCAAGGAAACAAAATCAATATTTTTTCTTTTTATCAATCTACCTAATTCTCGTGTTGTTAGGACATAATCCACTCCTGATTTCATCTCAGGTCTCTGGCTTTCAAATTTCTTTGCAGTGCATGGCATTATGGAAACAACAACTATGTCCTTAGGATTGATTCCAGCTTCTTTCGCATAATATGTTTTTGTCAACATCCCAAGCATTTCATGAGGACTTTTGCATGTTGACATATTTGGGACAAGTTCATGATGGAAATGCTCCATGTAAAGTATCCATCCAGGACAGCACGTCGTTATCATGGGCAAAGTTCCACCTTCTTTCACTCTTCTCAAGAATTCACTGCTTTCTTCCATTATAGTGATATCTGCCCCTAAATTAACATCGAACACTTTGTCAAAGCCACATCTTCTTAATGCAGCCACCATTTTTCCAGTAACTAGAGAACCTGCAGACATTCCAAATAATTCTCCTACTGAGGATCTGATTGCAGGTGCAGTCTGAACGACAACATGTTTCTTTGGATCATTCAAAGCGACTTCAGTTTCCTTTATATGACTTCTTTCTGATATCGCTCCAACAGGACAATTTATTATGCATTGTCCGCATTTGATGCATGCAACTTCACTCAATTTTTTATTTCCAAAAGGTGCTACATGTTCATTATGAGCTCTTCCTTGAAAACCTATTGCATAAACATTTTGGATTTCACCGCAAACCTGAACACATCTTCCGCAATTAATACATTTGTTTTCATCCCTTACTATTGCATCTCCCAATTCTGGATGGTATTCTTTTATTTGATCAAATCTCGAATCATCCATCCCAACCTGTTTATAGATTTGACAAATCTCATTATCATCTTCTTTAGAACACACAAGCGTTTCTGGTTGCATTAATTCAAGATTCCTCTTCCTTGCTTTCAACACATGTTCATTATTAGTTATAATCTTTGCTCCGTTTCTAGGTTTTGTTGAACAAGAAGTAACTAGTTTTCCATCCATTTCCACAAGGCAAACTCTGCATCTGGCTTCAGGAAATAAGTTTTTATGAAAACATAATGTAGGTATCTCAATGTTTAATTTATTACAAACATCCAATATGGTTTCTTTGCCATTAGTTTCTACGTTCTTTCCGTCTACCTTAATTTTCATGTCTGAAAACCTCAAAATCTTTAGGGAAATGCTCCAGTGCAGTTATAATATGATTACCTGCTGTCTGGCCTAATCCACAGAGGCTTGTCTCCTGAATATGCCTTGCAAATTCATCCATAATTTTTAGATCTTTTTTTGTTGCCTGTCCTTTTTTTACCTTTTTCAATAAGTTAAGAAGTCTAATTGTTCCTTCTCTACAAGGTGTACATTTGCCACAACTTTCATAAGTATAGAATCTTGCTATGCTCAGACAGATATCAACAATATTCTGTTTTTCATCAATTAATATAATAGTATAAGCTCCATGAGAACAATCTTCTTTACAAATAGTCTCGTTATTGATAATCATATCGTAATCAATTGGCATAATACCCCCAAAACATCCAAAAGACATTGCTTTTAGTTTATTCTTTGGTTGAACAATCTCAACTAATTTCTTCATACTGACACCAAGAGGAAGTTCATAGACTCCAGGTTTTGTCACATTTCCTGAAACAGAAAATAATCTTAAATTTGGATCCCAATCATCGAAAATAAGAGCTTGAGCAGCACATGTCAGTGTTTCCACATTATTGACAACAGTTGGTTTGCCCCACAACCCTTCAACTGGAGGATAAGGTGGTTTATATTGCGATTGCCCCCTGTATCCCATAATAGATTGGATTATTGCAGTTTCTTCTCCACAGACATAAGCCCCAGCCCCTCTCACAACTTCTATTGTTATATCAGTCTTGGCTTTTTTTAGGACATCCTTGATTTGCTTTTCAAATTTTTTTCTAAGGTATTCATATTCCCCTCTTAGATACACAAAACATCTTTTTGCTCCAACAGTGTAAGCAGCTATAAGAATGCCTTCAACTATAGTTTCACCATTATTTTGAAATATGGATTTATCCTTGAAAGTTCCGGGTTCCCCTTCATCAGCATTGCATATAACAAATTTTCTATCAGCTTTTGCATCTTTTGCGAACCCCCACTTTCTTGCTGTAGGAAAAGCTGCACCCCCTCTTCCGACTAAACCTTTTTTATCTAAGATTTTAAGTATTTTATTAGGTCCAATCTCCTGAGCTCTTTTCCAAGCTTTAAGATTTGTTTTTTTATTAATTTGCATTTTTTAGTTTTTTGATAGTATTTTTTATTTTTTCACTTGTTAATTTTGTATAAGGTTTTCCATTCACGAGCATTGCAGGAGCTTCATTACAACAGCCAATACATGAAGTTTTTATAAGAGTGAATTTCTTATTTTTAGTTGTCTCTCCTGTGTCAATACCTAATTCTTTCCTCAATGTATTTTCAATTGTATTTGAATCATTAAGAACACACGAAGGGGAACTGCAAATTTCAATCACATACTTTCCTTGTTGTTTGGTTTTTAGCATCATATAGAATGTTGCAATCCCGTACAACCTTGCAAGCGGAACTTTATATTTCACACTAATCTCTTTCATAACTTTTTCAGATAAATAGCCATGTTTATCCTGAGTTTCTTTTAGAATATTAAGTAGGATATGTTTTGTTTCCTCGTATTCCCGCGTTATCATTCATAGAATTATCGTAGAGCTGATTTAAATAATAATCGGTTAACTATTAAAATTGTGAAAAGATATATATAGAATGAGTAATATTATCCAAATGAGGTGAAAAGATGGAATACTTGAACAAACAGGAATATAACCTCAGTTTATTACAAGAGAATGTTGAGGTTATTATCTATTCAACAATAGCATTCTTCGCTCCTTTCTTTATGGGCCATCCTCAGTGGTTTGTAGGGGTTATAGTTAATACTTCTTTAGTATTAGCAGCATTGAATATGAAATCATGGAAAATGCTCCCTATAATAATACTGCCAAGCATTGCAGTTCTAACTCGTGGTTTAATATTTGGTCCTTATACAATCTTTTTGGTTTATATGATTCCGGCTATATGGATTGGAAACACTTTATTAGTTTGGGCGGTCAAGAAATTTTACGTTGGGAGAAACTACAATAGATTTGCTTCTTTAGGCATGGGTGCAGTTGTCAAGACAGCTTTCCTATTTGCAATAGCATTTTTGTTAGTTAACATAAGTATGCTTCCTGCAATCTTCCTGACAGCAATGGGTCTTATGCAGTTGTATACAGCAGTAGCAGGAGGGGTTTTAGCTTTTGGGATACATGAGATTAAGAAGAGATTAGCTTAAATCAAAGTTTTCGAAGAAGTGTGTAATTTATACATTAAATAAAAGAAGAAAGAAAAAATTACTTAGAACATCCGCAACTTTTAGCTCCACAACTGCCACCGCATTGACCTTGGCATGAATCTTCTCCAGAACATTGATTTGTACGTTCTACAGACTTTTTAGCACATCCACAGTCGGGATTACCACATTCTCCGCCACATTCTCCATTACAGCTTCCCTCTCCAGAGCAAGTCTTAGTGGGTTCATTCTGTTGAACATCTTTCTCAAAGGAAAGACCTGCAGTTGCGCTTCCAAATACGGCAAGAGCAGCAACAAAAACAAAAACTGCAACAATATTTAACATTTTCATCAAATCACCTCTTTTTCTTCCTTAAGAATGCCCCTTTTTAACCTTTATGGAGTTTGACTCATGTTATCATTGTTAACTAAAATTAACATTGTTATAACAAAAAGTTTATATTCTTTAATTAATATTCCTGTGATATGGCAAACATAGTGAAAAAGATTATTGATAAATTAGATAAAAAGATGAAGAAGAAAGCAAAGAAAAGTTGCTGCTGCTGTGAGAAATGATGTTAAGTAAGATTATTGATTACATACTCTTCTCAGTTTTCAGTTTAGATTCTGGAACAAAGTTAGCAGAATCTCTACATTTTTTCATATATGATTCAGTTAAAATAGTGCTCTTGCTATTAGTTATGATTTTTGTGATTGGGATAATAAGATCTTATGTCCCCGATTATAAGGTCAGAAAATTTTTATCAGGAAAAAAATCTATATTTGGGAATTTAATTGCTTCTATATTTGGGGTTTTAACTCCTTTCTGCTCATGTTCATCTATACCCTTATTTCTAAGTTTTTTGAAAGCACGAGTTCCATTTGGGATAACATTGTCTTTTTTAATTACTTCTCCTTTAGTAAATGAATATCTTGTTGTGTTAATGTTGGGATTTTTTGGATGGAAGATTACTTTGGCTTATGTCATATCTGGAATAATAATCGGCACATTCTCGGGAGTAATTTTAGGAAAGATGAAATTGGAAAAATATATAGAAAAAGATTTCCTAGAAAAAAATTATTTTGATAATAAAGTTAATTTCACAACTTTCATGAGTAGAATTAAATTTGGAATTAATGAATCAGTTTCAATAACAAAAAAATTATGGATATGGATCTTAGTGGGGGTTGGTGTTGGTGCGGTAATACACAATTACATTCCAAAAGAATTGATAGATTCCACTATGGAAAGTACGGGAATCTTTGCAGTCCCTTTAGCAGTTATAATTGGTGTACCTCTTTATGCAAACTGCGCAGCCATTGTTCCAGTCGCTGTTGCCTTATTTGAAAAAGGGGTAAGTTTAGGAACAACTCTAGCTTTTATGATGTCTTCCGCAGCTATTTCATTACCAGAAGCGATAATTTTGAGAAGAGCAATGAAATTAAAACTTATTGCAATATTTTTTGGGGTTGTGACTTTAGGAATTATTATTATTGGTTATGTTTTTAATTTATTATTTATTTTTTTGCAATAACTCATTGCTTCTATCACTTAGTGTGGTTCAAATAATTTTTTCTTCGTTCTTCGTTCTTTTTTTGATACATATAAACCAGATAATATATCAATGTATAAAATAAGGTTGATAAGATTATTGCAATTATAAAATTACCAACTAATAATCTTTCTGTTATGTTATAAACATGATCCCAGAACACAATTTTATGTTCACTTAGAGGTACAACTCCTAAAAAATAATTCCCTATCTTATAACCAGCTGTGTAAATTGGTGCAACAAAAAAAGGATTCCAAAAAACAAAAGATCCAACAAGTGAAATCTTGCTTAATCTTGGAAAAAATAATAAGATAAACAATCCGATGAATAAACCTAAACTAAAAGTAGGCATTATTGCTATAAATGTACCCACTGCAAAACCCATAGCAATTGAATGTGGAGATTTTTGTATATGCATCAATTCGGTAATATGATTTTTTGCTTTTTTCCAGATTCTTTTT
>CAZZGN010000076.1:0-6313 GCA_964654165.1 uncultured Methanosarcinales archaeon
CTAGGCGTATAGTATTCTCCACCATTTCTTCCTATTCCCCATATTTTGAATTTGTGCTGTTGTAATATCATCGGTTTGACCTTTAGAATAACCATAAAGAATGTTTATAACTGGTATTAAAATCATTATCCCTATAGCAATGACAAGAATGTGTTCAACAGCAAACTGAGCCCTTCTCAATATCTACACCTCTTTTAGAGGAAAAAAGAGCTTTCTTGTATTTAAAGTTATCGCTTAACCCACAGTGGAACCGTCAGCACTATCAACAGATATGTCCTCTTTACTAGTTTTGAGTATGTTGCCTTTGTATGTTACCTTTTTATCTTTAACAAGAAGGGGTATAGTAAAAAACCCCTTTATCGTAATTTCTTTAGTTGATGGTTCAACACTTTCTATCTTAACCTGATCTCCTGGTGCACTTTTTGAGATTGTTATTAAAATTACTTCCTTTTTCTTTGATGTTGCTGCTAGTAACATGCCTTGGCTTTCTACTCCTTTCAGTTTGGTATACTTAAGGTTTGTAACAACAATGATATTCTTTCCAAGAATTTCTTCTTTTTTGTAATATTCTCTCAACCCTGCAACTAATTGTCTTTTTTCATTGCCTAAATCTATTTGTAGTACGTAAAGCCTATCTGCGTCAGGATGATCTTCAATAGAAAGAACTTTTGCAACTTTAATATTTAATTTTGAAAAGTCTGGTTCTTTTTTTACTGCTTTCTCAACTTTTCTGATAAGAATTTCTGCTTCCCCTATTTCATGATCTTCCAAATCAAAACCCAAATCTTTCCATTTCAAATCTTTTAGTTTTAATTGTTCTTGTATTTTCTCTGAGAATAAAGGCAAAAATGGGTTAAGTAATATCGAAATGTTCTTTACAATATTTATACAAACAGTTAAAATTTCCTCTGACTTTTCCTTGTTTTTCCAAGGTTCTTTTTCCTGAAGAAATTTATTACCCAAAGCTGAAATTTCAAGTATTTCTGCTAATGCTTGTTTAAATCTTCTTTTCTCCAACTCTTTTTTTACGTTGTTGAATTTTTCTGTAAATTCTTTGACGATTGGTTCATTAGGCATCTTTCCAATTTTGGAATTAAGGTTTTTGTTTGTGAATGAAAGTGACCTATAACAAAAATTTGAGATATTAGAAACTAATTCGTTGTTTATTCTTTCAATGATTTGGTCATCAGAATATTCTCCGTCACTGTCTATTGGCATACATCCCAGTAAATAAAATCTAAACTGATCAACCCCATATATTTCAATTTGTTCTAAGGGATCTACAACATTCCCTGTTGACTTTCCCATTTTTTGACCTGATGTTTTCAAAAAACCGTGAACAAAAAGCTCTTTAGGCAGTTGTAAATTTGCTGAAAGAAGCATTGCAGGCCAGAAAGCTGCATGAAATCTCAATATATCCTTACCAATAATATGGATGTCTGCAGGCCATATTTTATTAAAATTATTATCTCTTCCGTATCCTTGTCCTGTGATATAATTCGATAATGCGTCGCACCAAACATACATTATATGTTTTTCATCATCAGGAACTGGCACACCCCAAGGCAATGTCGTTTTTGGCCTTGAGAAACTTATATCTTTTGCCTCTTTAAGGAACGATAAAATTTCATTTTTTCTTGTTGTAGGGACTACTTTGTATTCGTCTTTGCTTATTGAACTACTTATCTGTTTAGCATATTTAGATAACTTAAAAAAATAGTTTTCTTCTTCTATTTCTTCAATTTTTCTTGTTGGATGATTTGGGCATTGTCCTTCTATGAGTTCTTTTTCCGTCTTGAATGATTCACAACCAACACAATACAATCCTTTGTATTTTTTCTTATAAATGTCATTTTTTTTAACAAGCTCTTTCCATAATTTTTGTGCTCCAGGATAATGGATTTTTTTATCTGATGTTCTGATGAAATAATTGTATGAGATTTGGAGTTTTTCGTATAATTTTTTGAAGATTTTCACATTCGCATCTAAAAACTCTAAAATTTCTTTTCCCTCTTTTTTTGCTGTCGACCAGTTTTTTATCCCATGTTCATCCGTTCCTGTTTGAAACAGCACATCTTTTCCCAGTAACTTGTAAAATCTAGCTAAAGCATCTGCCTGTACAATTTCCAATGCATGACCCAGGTGAGGAACACCATTAGGGTATGCTATGGCTGTGGTTATGTAAAACTTTTTCATAATCGTATAAGAAAAAAGAAACCTATATAAATATTGCTGTCAAGAGTATTATAAAATGAATTTTCCTATAATAATAGTCAATTTTAAGACCTACAGAAAGGCGACAGGCGAGAAAGCTGTACAATTGGCTAAAATCTGCGAAAAAGTTGCTAAAGAAACGGGAGCAAATATTGCTATTGCAGTGCAAGAAATAGATCTTTACCATGTATGTAAAGAAGTCTCTATACCTGTTTTTTCTGAGCACATTGATGCAATTAATTATGGTTCTCATACCGGTTTTATTCTTCCGGAATCTGTAAAAGAAGCTGGTGCCGTTGGAACATTACTCAATCATTCCGAACATAAGCTGAGAATAGATGAGATTGAAGCAGCGGTTAAAAGGGCAAAAGAAGTTGGTTTAGAGACTGTTATATGTGCTAACACACCAGCTGTAGGAGACGCAGTTTCTGATTTTAATCCTGATTCAGTTGCAATTGAGCCCCCTGAGCTTATTGGAGGGAAGATATCAGTAAGTAGTGCAAAACCTGAGTTAATATCCCATTCTGTTGAAATAATTGACTGTCCAGTTTTAGTTGGTGCTGGTATTCATACAGAAGAAGATGTTAGGATTGCTTTAAAATTAGGTGCAAAAGGTGTGTTATTGGCTTCAGGCGTGACAAAAGCTGAAAACCCTGAAGAAGTTCTAAGAAACTTGGTTAAAGGTTTAGATTAAGACACTTTGACATACAACTTATGAACCAGCCCATCATAACAGGCAACTACATTGTTTTCACATGACGCCCCTTCGCCTACATACACATTAAAAACATAAGTTCCAGATTTTGCATTTTTATTCACTTTAATTGGAACTGAATAAACAGTCTTATCATTATTCTTCAAATCAAAACTTTTCTTAAACAAAATTACCTCGACATAAGAATTTGCCAAAACACCTGTGTTTTCTACATCCTCAGATGGGATAAACGTTGAGAGCCTTATATCTACATAAAACGTGTTAGATGGAGCATTATTCATAAGATTAAGGACACCTATTCCAAAAACATACCAATCCCCTCTTTCAATTTCCCTCTGCACTATAGGGATCATAACAGGTTTTCCTTCTAATGTTAAAAGATTAAGAATTTTTCTCTCAAGTTCAGCTGAAACAGTAGTCATCATTTTATTAGTTTCAATACTCATTTTTTGGACTAGAACAAACCCAAAACTCATAATCATCATGCAAAGAATAATCACGACGAGAAAATTCACACTTAATTGTATAGAAGCTTTCATTTTTAAGGCACTTTGACATAGATTTTGTGGATTGATTCGTCATAGCAACAGTCACTATTCTCACAATCATTTTGGGTACTAACATAAACATTAAAAGTATATTCTCCTTTTGGAGCTGTATTCTTTACTTTTATTGGAATTGAAAAAACATAGACTTCGTTGTTTAATATTTCAATTGGTTTTCCAACATCAAAACCGTTGATAACACTTACAAACGGTTGGTTCCCTTCACTAACAGTTTTGTCTTCATCTACATACATATTATACACAACATTGACGTAAAAATCTTCAGTTCCTACTGTATTCAAAACACCGACGGCGAACATATCCACGTCATCTCTGTCAATTGTTTTTTGAATTAATGGAATAGCAACTAAATCTCCATCTCTAAGAAGCAACTTTTCTGTTTGTTCTATTAATCTTTCACTGACCCCTTTTGAGATGTCATCACTCTGAAGAATCATTTTATTAACCAAAATAAAACCGAAGCTCATTATAATTATACTTATTATTATCACGACAAGAAAATTCACGCTTATTTGTATAGAAGCTTTTTTCACGATCCCACTTCCACAAACATGACCTTACTCCCAATATCTCTTTCAAACGAATCTCTTTTTTCATCAACTACCCAATTCCCAGTGGAATCCTTTTTCTCATATTGGTAATAATAATATACTGTGTATTTGAATGTTTTTTCTTCCTCAAACGAATTCATTATAAAGTTAAGAGGGATATCAAAACTAACCTGACCATAAACATTAGATATTGTATTTCCAGAAACCGCAACAAGTTCTCCTAATGATTCACCTGAACTGCTGGTTATATCAATTTTTTCTATTTTTAATGGAGGAATAAGGTGATCTTTTGCGTTAATCAATTGAATTCTTATATTAACCAAATCCAAATTTACATCAAATGGTTGGTTGAATGTTGCATAAGATGAAACTGTAAAATAACTTGAATCCTTATCGTATTTGAATATTGTTTGTTGAGAAGGTACTTTTAGTTTTGTTATGCATTGATTTAAAGACGAACAACCAAAACCAAGATATGTTCCAAAACTTCCTTCACAAGGTCCACAATCGAAAGAACAAGTACATTTATTCTCATTACTTTCGCAAACATAATTTCCACACACTCCCGGTCTTCTTCTATGTTCACAGAAAGGTGTGTCGTCAATACAAATGTCTATTGTTCCGGGATTATTATCGTCGCAATCTGATTGTGAACAAATATAATCTCTTGTAGGTGTAAGAAATTTCAATTTATCTCTGCTTCCTTTTATTTCAATAGTTTTACTATCCCTCACAATTGTGTCTTCTCTTCCTTCAATACGTCTTGTGTATTCATAATTGACGATTAGTTTAACTGACATGTCTTCAACAGAATCTTTAGGTTCGTAAGTTAAGAAAATTTCATCATTTACCTTACTTCCAGGCATCCACAAAATTTTGTTTATATCTTTTTCAGCTAAAGTAACTTTTGTTCTTCCTAAAGTTCCTTCAACCTGCACTTTAGTTATTTTTGGTTCTACAGTTCCATCGTCTATATCTGTCATTTCAAATTCTATATCAAATAATGATGTCTTGACATCAAATGGCGAATCAAAATTTACTTTGACCATAGCATCAAATTTACTGAAATCTGTAGGTTTTGTTACGTCTTCTTTTTTTGTTGCTAACTCTTTGACATCTACACCGCAGATATCATCTAAGCATCCTCCTTCAAAGAAATTCGCATCCATCGAGACATCTAATTCACATTCTCCCCAATCTTCAGGGCACGTGCATTCATTCCCTATACCACCGTCTTCTATTTCGTCTGCCCTATTATTTCCGCAACAATCCTCTTTCCAATTAGTTTTACATTTCTTATCTAAACAAGAATACGAATCAACACAACCACTAGTTATCCCGCAATCACTCGCTACTTTACATTCTGCAGGTTCACCACATCCAAGAATGAATAAAAAAATAACAAAAAGAATAAGAAATGCCCTTTTCATATAGGCATTACCTCAATATCTCATACTCTCTTACTAAGAGCCACATGAACAAGATTAATACTACTGCTCCAGCAATGAGAAATGATATTCCTTCTGTATTGTAAGATTTGGTGACAAGGCTGTAAAATCCGTATGCCATTATACCTACTCCTAACCACAGAAACTTATCAAACACAAGTTTCATAATCTCAAATTCTTCAGCTTGAGTTAACCTTTTTTTCATTTTTTTAGCCATGATTATCACCTTAAGCAGTTTTCGCATTCAGTAAGAATGGTTTTGATGAATATGGGATTCCACCATTAAAACATAACTGTGGTCCTGTTCCATCGCTATCGGAACATGCAACAAATTTGCACGGATATATTTGCCCAGCGACAAATCCTGCATCTTCTATCTTATCTCCCTTAAAGACTAAATAGTATTCCTCAACTCCTCCTGAACGCACGCTAGATTCTGTGGTTATAGGAAGTAAATACCTTGTCTCCTCATCCACATTACACATCATTTCAGGCACGATATCAAAAGTAAAGCTTGCCGTGTTTCTGAACTTAACATTTATTCTAGTATCTCCATTTACAGCAAAACTTAATTCCCTCGAAGGAATCGACCATGGGTCATCAAAAGTTGGATCCGAAAGATCAACAGTAGTTTCAAACTTGATATCATTGAAAAGTCCTCTTGTGAAACTAATTCCTATCCCTAACATAGTTATAGCAAGAACAAGAACAACGATAGCGTTCACAGATAATTGTAAACTTCCTTTTTTGCGCATAAATTTCACCTCTTTGATAACAAATACTTTAACTAGGATGATTACTCTTATTCGACTTGACCTT
>CAZZGN010000077.1:0-6042 GCA_964654165.1 uncultured Methanosarcinales archaeon
AAACCTACTATTTTTTTCTTTATTTTTATTTTGTTATCTTTAAGCACTTCTGCTTTTGATTGCAATGTGTTTGTAGGTTTTGATAGAGATAATTGCATCTCTTTAAATGATGTTGATGAGAATCTTATTGCTAATCTTATTTACAAGAATTCTTCTTATCCTGATTATGATTTTATTGAAGAGTACAATGAAGAGATTGAGGTTGATGAGCCTCCTGAAGGTTATGAACTCCATGAAGAAGATTCTATCAAAGATGCGTGGCTTAGCATTCTTACAGTAGAGCCTTCAATACAATATAACAACTATATTTATGTCGATGACAATGTCCAGCTTAGATATGAATATGATTACAGGATTGAAGTTCCTCAAGATTATTATTCAAGCAGGCAACGTGAAGGGAGAACATGTAGAATCAGATACAATCTTCACAGAGATTCAGCTTCATTAAGTATTACTTCAAATTATGTAAGAGTTGGCACTGAAAAAATATCTGAATTTGATATATACAGAGATTCTCTTCTTAGAGCAACAGTAGATATTGACTCAACAATTAGAAGGAGAACTTACAAGTGGCGTGAAGAATGCTGTGATTGGTATAGGCATCAATGCAGAGAATATTGCTTCAGATGCAGACATGAAAGAACAGATTATCTTACTGATAGTTTAGAGATTCATGATTCTATTGATGTTAAGCATTATGAACATACTCCAGAAGTAGAGTTTACGTTAGTTGGAGAATATACAGGAACAACCAAAGGTATCTTATCAAAAGATAATTTAACAAGTGTTGCTGTCAATTTCAATAATGCATTTTACAAAGAATCAGAATTTGTTTATAGTGCAAACTTTTCAAAGAAACCATATTATTTCTTAACTTTAGTAGCTGATGCTCAGCATAGCAGGGCATCAAGAAATCTTATCAGGAATAATTACACTTTTTATGTTGGTGATATGGAATCATGCAGTGTTGCATATTCTGATTTCTTTAGTCAGGGAACTGAAGAATGCATTGAAGATTATTCAGAGGAGGAATTTGATGATTTCACAAAGCAGGAGTTTTCTAAAAGCTGGAACTTTGCTTTTGTCATAGCAGTTTTCATATTCATTAACATACTCATCTTTAAGGCAATAAGAATTACTTGGGGAAAAGCCTTAATGCCAATGATTCTCCTGCTAATGTTTGTTCCTTTTGTAAGTGCAGAAGATGAATGCGGAATTATGAATCTTGCCACTTGCATTCCTGAGAAAATATTTGACTTCACCTTAGACTTGCTTAATGCTCCATTAGAGCCTTTGCTTTCATTAATCAGGACTTTGCTTGAAAGCCCTCCAAATATTGAAATATTTCAGGGGATATGGGGCATTATAATCTATTGCATCAGCTTGTTTTACGGATTGTTATTCATTTACTCAGGATTCCAGTTCTTATTCTCTGGACATAATGTTATTAGACGAGAAATGGCAAAACAATGGCTAAAAAATACAGTTATCATGATCGTCTTAATTCAGGCTTCATTTTATCTTTATGGATTGATTCTTGAACTTGGTTCTGTAATGACATCAAGCATACTAACAATGGTAGAGCCAGAGTTTTTTAGGATTACAGCTGACAACTTAATAAATGTAGGACTGGAATTCTTATTCATATCATTTTATGTAATCGTGTTGTTAATTACTCTGCTATTCCTCACTATAAGATATTTGATTGTAGCATTCGGGGTATTGTTTGCTCCTATTGGAATATTCTGCTATTTTATTCCTCCTCTAAGAAGTTATGGAAAACTAATACTTGGCATTCTTGGAATGAACATCTTCATTACATTTTTCTCAGCAGTGATTATTCTTGCCTGCTCTCAACTCATTGACATAGAGCTATTTGCTAATATCAAGATTATTGTCATGATAACTTGTTTCATGATTCTAAATCTGTTGTTTATCATACTGACTAAGCATATTATCAGCAAATCATCAATGGGTGAGGGAGCAGATAAGATGGCTGAAGCAGCAAAGTATATTGTAATGTTTTTATAAAAAAATGGCATACGAAATACCACAACAACTACAGCATAAGGAAAAAATCCTTTTTGGATTGACCTTCTCTCAATTAGCTTGGGCTGCATTATTCGTAACAATAATTTTGATTATTTTTACAAGTTCTGGAAGTCTTACAACTAGGTTTATTGTTGCAATTATCCCGTCGACAATAGGGGTTTTGTTCATTTTCTTTGACCTTAATACATGGATTGCCAGGCTTTTCCATTTTATTAAATTCAGGAGTGCAAACCTTCATTCAAAAAAGATGAAAGACTTAGTCAACATAAGCAAGATTGACAATTCAGTTATCAAAAGCCATAAAGAGATTGCAGTATTGCAAGTAACACCGATAAATTTCAGTATCAAGACTGAAGAAGAGCAGGAAACAATTATTTGTGGATTTCAGAAATTTCTTAACAGCTTAGATTTTCCTGTTCAGTTTGTAGTTAGTACGCATAATCTGAATATTGATAAATATCTCGAAGGAATGGAAAAGAGAGTTACAAACAAGGAACTGTTTAATGACTTCGCTGAATTTATGAAAAGCAATATTGAGAAGAATCAGATGAGAAACAGGCAGTTCTATTTAGTGATTCCAAAATATTCTGATTTAGGTATTCAGGCACAAGTATGCAAAGAAAGACTGGAAAGCATAGGGCTTAAAGTAGTGAGGCTGAAAGACAGGCAATTATTGAATAATCTTCATCTTTTTTTCAATGATATTGATGACAAAAGAGAAGTTGATAATAGTGGACATGAAGGTCTACACTTCCTTATTGCACCAAATTATATTAAAGATAATGTTGATTCAATTCAAGTAAACGATAAAGTGTGCAGGATTATTTCAGCTTCTGGATATCCACGAATGGTCGAGTCAGGATTTCTTGATAAAATCATAAGCAGTAATGATGACTTTGACATTTCAATACATATTGAACCATTTACTATTGAGTCAATGATGCTCATGTTAAATAAAGAACTTCAAAAGCAGAGGGCAGATTTATTTTCTGAAGAACTCAAGAAAAGCATTAACCCTACTTTAGAAATCAAGTACAAAGATACACGAAAGGTTCTTGAGGAAATGCAGAAAGGAAACGAGAAAATGTTTAATGTAAGCCTTTACATAAACTGCAAAGGAAAAACCAAAGAAGAACTTGATCTATTAACAAAGAAGGTTGAATCTGAATTAAACTCAATAATGGTCGTGCCTCATAAACCATTGTTCAGGCAGATTCAGGCATACAAGTCAATGATACCAATAGCAAAAGATGAACTAAAGATCACGAGAAACATTACGACAAAGGCATTATCAGCATTCTTTCCATTCACAAGCCCATTCCTGACTCTTGAAGAAAAAGGAGTAATGCTTGGCTTGAATAAGAACAAAGTACCTTTCATTAAAGATATCTTTGGATTGTCAAATGCCAATGGCATAATTCTGGCAACATCTGGTTCAGGTAAGAGCTACTTCACAAAATTGCTAATCTCAAGGCAATTATTGAACAATACGCAAGTTATGGTTATTGACCCTCAAGCAGAATATTTGGGATTAGTTGAACAATGCAAAGGAGAATTAATCACTATTTCAAGGCATTCAAAGACAATAATCAATCCTTTAGATATTATGGGGCATGATTATATTGAAAAAAGGCTTGCCTTGATGGACTTATTCAAGATAATGTTCGGAGATCTCACAGAAATACAGAAAGCTATCTTAGATAGGGCTATAACTGAGACATATGCCCAGAAGGGAATAACAGCTGACTCCTATAAAAACAAGAAACCGCCAATTCTGGGCGATTTGTACGGGGTTTTGATGGCAATGGACAAGAAAGCCTCCCAGATGGAGAAAATAACGTACAGAGCCCTTATCAACCGCCTGTATATGTACACAGAGGGAGTTTTCAGCTTTATGAACAGGCAGAGTAGCATCAATTTCAAGAATAAGTTTGTATGCTTCAATATAGGCAATATGCCAAAGCAAGTCAAGCCTATGATTATGTTCCTTATCCTTGATTATGTGTATATGCAAATGAAAGAATCAAAGGATAAAAAGCTATTAGTGGTGGATGAAGCATGGAGTTTACTGGGTAAGGCTGAAGAAGCTAGCTATATCTTTGAAATAGTCAAAACATGTAGAAAATTCAACATGGGATTATTGCTGATTACCCAAGATGTGGCAGATCTTGTCAACAGCAAAGCAGGCCATGCAGTTTTAGCCAATAGCTCTTATTCTTTGCTCCTACGCCAGAAGCCAGCAGTCATAGACTCAATTGTGAAAACATTCCACTTATCGCACATGGAAAAAGAGTACTTATTGACAGCTACTCAAGGCAGAGGGATATTAATTTTAGATAATGAACACCAAGAATTAGAAGTAGTTGCCAGTAAAAAAGAACATGATCTAATAACAACCAATCCTAACGAAATACCTAAAGAAGAAGAACATAAAGAAGATGAAAGAGAAGATATATCCATAGAACTGGATATGAATAAGGGATTGTTTTCTGGCTCAAATCTGGATATTGAACAAAAGAATTATTTATCAAATCATGGTTACAAGTCAGGATTTTTTGTGCCAATTGGAAAGCCAAGACAAACAGAATGTTGGGTCAAAGAGAACAAGGTAGAATCACTAGCTCATACATTTCTAGTTCAAAACATCAAACAAGAATTGCTGAAATACACCAAAGAAGTAGAGATATACATTGTAGAAAAACCAGATATAATCTTCAAAAACAAGCAAGGAAAAGAGATGGCCATAGAAGTAGAAACAGGAGATGGGTTCAAGAAACATAAGAAAAGATTGATAGATAAATTTCATGAAGCCAGACTAAAATACAAAAAAAATCTATGCATTGTTTTAACAAACCCTGAGTTCAGACGCCAATACAAAGACATAGTTGGAGGTGTAAAAATCCTAGTGAGATCAGAGCTACCAATATATTTTCAAGGCCTATTCAACACAAAAGATAAGTAATACTAACGGGCATAATTTAGGCCTGGATAACGGCTATATTGCCAGAATTCTGCAGTGATAGGCCTGGATTTAGGGGTACGAAAACAGGGGTTATTTGGGCTTTTATTTTTCCGTTATAGCCGTATTTCTTCCGATAAAAAACCAGTCATATTTATATATTAGGACAACTATACTACTATTGGGGAGTTGAAATGACTAATACAAACTACACACAATTCTGGAAACATACATTTAGTCAACACTTTAGAAAACCTATTCCAACAGTAACCTGCAGGGACTGATTTATTTTCTTTGTTTAACTCAAACTTGATTAATTTCCTGATATTACATTTATCCCATATATCCTGGAATTAGATTTGGTGAATAAACATGTTGCTTAAAACAAAACCTATACAAACAGCGGACAGAATAATCTCTGTTCAGGGAAAAGTCTTTTATAATGATAGAAGGAGAAGGATTGATGTAAAGAAACCTATAAGAGATTTGTTTGAAAGCAACACAATGGACATCCATTACATAATGGAATTATGCCTTAGTGAGAATAAGGCACATGAACGTTTAAGGGAATTATCAAAAAAGAACATTATGCCAGTCATACTATATTTTGCCAATGAGGGAATCAATGATGACAAGTGAAAAATGCCCAGAATGTGGAAGCGTAAATATTGGAGATAGCTCGCATAACGGGGAAGTTATGTGTAAAAATTGCGGGCTTATACTAGATAGCAATCCAATAGAAAAAGAGCCATACATTAGCGAAGCAAAGAAGAATCATGTAAACCTATTTTTTGGTTCAGGAACAAAACCAACACATGGCAAGATATACAAAGCTAGCTGGATGGAGTCAACCAGACAGAAAAATCTTAAGGCAGGAATGCGAACAATAGATCGCCTAGCATCAAAACTTCACCTGCCACCATCTGCAACAAAAGAATCAAAGTCCATATTCAAGCGAGCAATAGACAGAGATTTGGGCATAGGCAGAATCAATAGAATCAAAATATTGATCTAAAGTAATTTTTAGTTTT
>CAZZGN010000078.1:0-6025 GCA_964654165.1 uncultured Methanosarcinales archaeon
ACTGATAATGTCGAGGTCGAAAGTTCAAGTCTTCCATCGCCCACCATCTCTCTCATTTTTTTCGAAAATTTCCTCTACTTCCGCTTTGGTTAGCCCTTTTGAAGTTCTACCCTCCTTTGTCGTAGTGCTGAACTTCTCGGGTACAAATCTGAATATCACTTTTATCTGAATATCCCACTTTGGACGTTTGCCTTCTGAAGGCAGTTCTATACGGTTCATCTCTACACGGTCTACAAATAGTTCAATCAGTATCTTCTTTTGTTTTCTATCTAGTTTATCCAAATTGTAATTCACTATCTCCGCAGCTTTGCGTAATCCTGCTATTTCTTTTTCCTTTAACGAGGCAATACTTAGCTCTTTCTGTATTTTATCAATCTTTCCTTCTGTACTACCAATCTGCTCCTCTAGCTCTCGCACTTTGTCCTCCATCTTTTCTAGGCTGTATGTGCCTTTGTCGTAGGCTTTCTCAATACGTGCCTGCTCCATTTCGAGATTTGCCTTTTTCTCTCTGTAAGAAAGCAATTCACTATTCATATCCTCTAGGCGGCTCTTTCCATACTTCTGCTCATTAAAGTATTTCTTAATGAACACTTCAGGGTCTTTAAGGGCTAGACGCACTCTTTGCCATACAGCTTCTTCTACAGGCTCAATTGGAGTTTCAAACACTGGGTAGTGCTTTCCATCTTTCTTAAACTGCTTTCTTCTGTAACTGCGTGTATTGCCTGAAGTCGGCTTTCCTGAAAACTTTGGATAATGTGCCAAAGATACATCGTACATCTTGCCTGATAGCAGATAGATAAAATCACTCCTGCGTTTAGCCTTACGCTCTTTGCGTTGTTGTTGTGCCAGTTCAAACGTCATTTCTGATATACACGGCGGTATGGCTACTACTGTCCATTGCTCCTCTGGTAACAAATTGCTTTCATCGTCTTTTGTATTTGCTGCATATTCACCTCTGTATAAAGAGTTCTGAACCATGTTTTCAATATGGTGTTTTGTCCATCCGCTTGCATCTTTACGCTTGTAAAATTGGCTTTGTGGCACTTCTAACTCTTGCAGTTTTTTTGCTACTTGGTCATATCCCATGTCTTCATATATGTACCAATGGAATATCTTTTCTACCCATTCTCTTTCTTTCGGAATAATGACTAGCCTTTTCCCTTTTCCAGATGAGTGCTTCACGGATTTATAGCCAAATGGTATGCGTGTTCCAGTGTAATTTCCCATCTCCGCAGATGCCAGTATGCCAGTACGAGTCCTGCTTTTGATTAACTCTCTTTCAAACTGTGCGATTGCTCCGAAAATCTGAAAAATAAGATTGCCAATTGCTCCGTTAAAATCAATATTCTCTTGAAGCGATATGAAACTCGCCTTCCTTTTCTGCAACTTCTCAAAGATGTCGAGAAGGTGTTTTAATGACCGTGAGAGCCTGTCAATCTTCCAAACGAGTACTGCATCGTATTTACCTGCTTCCACGTCTTCTAGGAGCCTTTTAAGCCCAGTACGGTTAATCTCTGAACCAGTATGGACATCCTCATATACCCAATCATCTTGCGTAACTAAATTCAGCCCCTTGTTCTCCCTCACGTATGCTAGTAATTTCTTTCTTTGGTGCTCCAAACTATAGCCGTCCATCTTCTGTTCTTGCGTAGAGACACGTATGTAAATCGCTATTCTCCGTTTTGATTGTGATGTATCTCCTGTTAATTCCATGCCATCATTCTACCTCAAATCCATACTTATTGTAAATTGGCATCTTTAATGGTTATTCCTTTGAATACTCCTGCATAATTGAGAGCTGTAGTTATGTCCTCCGCATAGTTTTGCGGGTTCTCCTCTGGGTATTCAAACTCTATGCTAATTGTATTGCCGTGAGATGTTCTATGAATCTGCTCCACTAGGAACAGTCTGATTGATTCTGTAGCAGTAAATAGCCCTATTTATGCTTCTACGTATAGAAAATTTAAGCAAATACTACCTTTTTTTGGAAAATTGTTGGCTTCAGGTGTATCTCATCTCCCTGTACTTCAAAGAAATTTTCTGCTTCAGGAAAGTCGAATTTCTCCCGTAGGGTACTGCGGAAGTTATCTAGTGCTTTTTGTAGTGCTTTTTCATCACGTATTTTTAGCTCCTCACTAATCTCTTGTTTTGAAACTCCAACAATATATCTGTTATTGAATGCTTTATTCATCAGGACAAATGGAACACAGCCTCTATTAAGCCTGTATTCAGGCTCTCCACACAGCAACTTGTAGGGTAGATCGCATAGTATAGTTTTCTGGTTCTTACTAGTCTTCTTGAGAAGATCAAAAGAGAAAGAAGTCTTCCCGCCTTTGTCCTTACTAAAGAACTGAAAGAATTTGTCTGCAAGTGATATACGAAAGAATACATCTTTCCCATCAGAGTGTTCTCTATGAGACTTTTGTATATCAAAACCTTCTATAGTTATAATTCCTTTCTTCTCAAGAAAAAGAAGTGTAGCCGTGAAATCCAAACCTCTTGAGTTGTGATAGGTAATATCTGAATCGCCAATCAGGAAATGCCTGTAGGAGTGATCGTGTGTAATGCTGAAAATTCTATCTACAACCCGTTCTATCTGACGTTCGCATTTCAGCATGTTCTCTTCTACCAGATGCAGCTCCTCCTCCAGCCATAATTGAATATAATCATCAATATAGCCCTGTAAGACTTTATCGGCTGTTCTTACTTCACAATAATATAACTTCCACTCACCATTTATAATCTTATCTGGTACTTTTTTTACGTGTCTAAATCCATCAGGTAGATTTTTAGGCTTTTTACTGGCAACAAAATACCTTTCCTTTTTAGCCTTCTCATTATTCGCATTTTCTTCTGTATCAGAAACATATTTGGAAATCTGAACCCCTTCAATAACACCTTCTTCATACAATTCCTGCAAAATACGTAGCCATTCTTTTTCATAGTCTACCCATGTCAACTCATTCAGATCAAAACTACGCCACCCACCCTCATCCTCAAATTGCAATAAATACCATGTAGTGAGTATCTTGGATTTGTCCGCAATTTGAATATCATAGGTCTTTTTCATCATCTCTATCTTACGCCTCTACCTCGAAATCATTAAGGATTCTATTTACTTAAAACCTCCTCTATTTCCATACTCCACTTGCGTGCATTGTTATCTGATCTATCTCTTGCTTCCAATATCGTATTTATTTGATTCAAAAGATGACTATGACCTGCTGAAAAATCATGTTTGTTCATTAAATTTTTTAGTTGGTTATCAGTTAATGGTACCACGTTTATTCTAGTTGGCTGCTCATCATCAACATTTAAATAAAGGCTTTCGTTTAAAAAAGAATGGTAAGTATTTAAGTCAATTTTTGGTGCAACAAATATGCCGACTACCTCTTTAGTGCTTTTGTTAATTGCTTTTTGGACATGTCGCATTACAGGCTCTCTTTCCATGTTCCACTGGTTCTGACCAGTAGAGAGTGTACATTCCACTACTAAAACTTTTTCATCATATTCAAATTCCATATCTGCATACCCTCCTTTTGCATGATGTATTGGGTTTATTTCAGAATCAACCTTAAATCCTCTTGTATCGCTTACTTCTGAATTAAAGTCATCAATTGCCAAGAATACTCTCCATGTGTTCCATTCATAAAAAGCTGGTGCGTACATATCTCCTCCAAGAAATGTTTTATTTTTGATTAATTCAAAATTCTTGCCAATTTCATCCAATTTATTTCTTTGTTCACTCATAAATTTGATCTCTCGTTTGAGTACTATTTCATTCTCAATTTCTATCTGGGCTTTTCTTAGCTCTGATACACTTTGGTTTAAGTCAATTGCACGAATATCAACCCCTTCATTGGCTGCGGACTGCGATAATTCACTTAGTATTTCTGATAAGTAACTCTTTTCTAGATAGGGAAGCTCTGGTAATGCTAGTGATGTATATATGTCTATATAAGCATCTTCTTCCGCTCTTTCGCTAACACTTAAGGCATTTTCAATGACAAATTTAGCAAGTTTCATCTTATGAGTTTCTATTTCTACACGAGTGCCTTTTATAGTGAAAAGCCCAGATCGTAGAAAGTATCTAAGGCTGGAGTCTGCATAATCCTTAAGGCTGGCTAATTTAACCAAATCTCTATCATCTGCAATTTTATTGTACTGGTCTTTAATGAATTGGTGCTTAGCGACCATGCCCTTGGCATTTCCATACCCCTTTCTAAATAATAATATACTTGCTATCGCACTCTCTAGGTCTGAATTTTGTATGCAGGGTATTAGATATAATGCTATCTCATTCTTATTTAGACCAACTGCATTATGATTATTTTGTAATAAGTATAAGCATTTAATAGTAAGCCAAAATGGGTGAACGTTAATTTCCTCATAACTAGCTCCATTTTCTAGATAGTTAGGGAGTTTCAGTTTCATTAACTGCTTTAAGAAAATATCTTCTGCTGGTAGCGTGTTATTTATAAGCCCTAAGCCAGCCCCTGTTAGAGTCAAAATATTCTTCTCCGTATCAACTTGAATAAATCCTAACTGTTTAAAGCAGGCAAGCCATTTTCTTCCTAATGAATCTTGCTCATTTTCACTAGTAGACTTAATGAGTCCGCTTTCAAGTAGTACGTCATAGAATTTTTTTTGGTATTCAATTGGCTTCTCCCATTTTTTCCCTGCTATAGACGATTCAAATGCTATTAACCCCTCTTCTATCCTTAAAGGGTTTCTAACCGTTGTATTTCCAATATTCCAGCATTGCATCTTAGTAAGCGGTGAAAAGATACTCCTTAACTCTATTACCAGATAAATCTGAAGCACTATTAGCAAAATAATAGGTGTAATCTAGCTCTTTGACATCTACATTTTTTTTATGTTTTGAAAGTAATTCTAACATTTCATCCTTTGTCGGTAACGAATTTGAAGAATACGATACTGCAAGAATACTTTCAGGATACTTAGCAAATAACCTGTCAAAAGACTCATATATTTCTTTTGCAGATTTAAACCCTGTTTTCTTTGATTTAATCTTACGTGTTTTAGTTTTGTAATCTATTTCATCTTCTTTCCAATAAGAACAAAGCCCTTCTACAAAGTGGTATCTACGCAGATAGTCATTATCCGACTTTGTGGAACAGTATGGTGGGTCAATATATACCAAATCATGAGGAGCAAGGTTTAAATCAAAAATATCGCTACAATGCGACTCATTTTTATTCTGATTACTAAATACTGCCCCGTTGAGTACGTCTGTAGCCGCAATAAACTGCTCTTGCATGGTCAACATAAGGTCTTTTCTACCGTCGTCATACCTGTCTCCTACATAAGTAAATAAACCTCGTGGTCTTTTCTTCACACAAGCACGACATAAGCTAGCTATTGCTAATGATTTTTTATAAGAACAGTCTAGTGTTTTTATGCGTTCAAAAACTTCCTCTAAAAATAAATAGTCTGGTTGTGAGAAATATAAGTCTTTAAATGTTTTCCGTATAAATTTATCAGTAAGGACTCTGGCATTTAGTAACATGTCTATATCCTTATCTGTTAAGGTAACTTCATTATTTTCAATAACTGATTTTGCATTATGAAATGAGTATTTCAGCATATCATTAGTAGTTACCTTTTTACCCTTTGCTTTAAACATGTAGCCCACACATCCAGTACCAGAAAAAGCATCTAAAACAGAGTTAAACTCCAAGTGACTAACACTATCCCATATAAAATCTAATAATTTATATTTACTACCCATATAACGAGTTGTGGGCATATTTGTTAAGTCTGAAATTATATTTGAATTATATTTGCCAGTGTTAATTGGAGTGCAAGTCGTACTCATAAAATAATAAGTTCATTAATACTGCCACGCTTTGAACCAATGCAGTTTATATAACGACGAGCTTCTACCTTTTTGATTGAGAAGTCTTTGTATAGCTCACAAATAAAATCACAGTATGAATTACTAGCTAATATGTAACACCCATTTTCTTTAAGGGCTAATAAAGTATCTCGTAATGCAATCTGG
>CAZZGN010000079.1:0-5917 GCA_964654165.1 uncultured Methanosarcinales archaeon
ATGTTCCTATTTATGAAAAAACTATGCGAAAAGAATATAAAAATGCTGTTTTAGCGGGAACAACAAACAAAAGAAGCTTGGCTTTTGAACAAGACAGTAATAGAAGACTTGCTATACTCGATGTAAAGTTTATTGATACATCCTCTATGGAATGTATCAATTGGCACCATTTTTATAGAGATTTTATTAATAAGGGCAAAAAAGCAATGCGTAATGGTATTCATCCCTGGAAAATATCTGATGAAATTATACGATTACAATATAAAGTAAATGAAGAATTCAGAAGCCAGTCTAATTTAGAAATCATTCTTAGAGAGACATTTGATTTTGGTATGAAAACTCACAAAGAAATTATTAGTTATGATCAGGGTTCTGTGCAACTCAATAAAAATCTTTCAAAAATGAGTGACATTATTGGCGCTGTAAAACAAAGATATCCTGGTTTGAATATTAAACCCGCAGAACTAAAACATTTAATTAAACGCTTATGTGGAAATTATACTCATACTACAAACAAAAAGATTCGATTAAGAAACTGTAAAGGGTATGTTGATGGTGGAATTATTAGGCAAGGTCAATGGACCAGATATGTAGTACCTCCTATACTGACAGATTTTGATTAAGAGTTATTTTATTTTCTTTGGTATTGCTTGTTTACATTTTGTCAAAAACTTGCTATAATTAATTTATAAAAGATTGTAAAAGGCAATCTTAATAATCTTAATTTAAAGGAGGCAAGCATGAACAAATTGGAAAAGAAAATGAGAAAACTGGAAAGAGAGTATGAAAAGAATCCTTTAGCAGTTGTAAAAAATGCAAAGATACTGAAAAGAGCCACCAGAATTCAAGCCAAAATTGATAAAATGAACATAAGGCCAAGTTATGCCTAAACTTTATGCTCGTGGGTGGGTGATTTAAAAACCTTAACAAGCTGTGTAGCTCACAGCGACGGTAATAATCATCGGAAGCCCATCCACGAGTTCAAACAAAGGAGGGAAGTATGAGAACAAAACGAGCAGAGGAAATGAGTAAAGCGTTTTCAGAGTTTTTGAATAATTCTGTATTAATTGCTCAAGAATCATGGACACATCAATCAGGCTTAAAACCGACAAACATCAGGTTATCATATTTTGTGATTGGAGATTGCCACCAACAAAATTTTAACAATCTTGACGAGACACAGAGTTTTATTGATGATTACATGAGTCTTCATGTAAGGAACCCAATACTTTTTAGGAAATTTAAAGGAGGGAATTAATGAAAGACAAAGAGGCAATAGTCAATGTTCTTAACATGATAACAGAGGACATGAAAAAAGATGCTAAGAACTTTGACGGCAAACCATTTACTGGCCTGACTGTTGGCACGTATTATGGGTACGCTTGTGCCGCAATAGCCAAATTGGCTGAAATCATTAAACTGATCGTGGAGAAAGAAGGGAATTAATGATAGAACTTATTATTATTGCATTTTTTGTTTTCTTATTTTTAGGATTTATGGATTTAATATTTGGTATTCTTGACTAAAGGAGGTCAAACATGAAGAAAATGCTCATTGTTGCAACGCTTTTATCGGCAATAGTTTTGTCCGGATGTCCGGACAAAGATTACAACACAACAAACAAAACCGTGAATGTCTACAAATCTACACCATTGGTTCACAATGATCCGATTAAGCCAAACCCAGTCCCTGAACCAACCACACTGATTTTGCTTGGGTGTGGTCTAGTAGGTGTGGCTGGATATTTGAGAAAGCGGAAAGGAGAGTAAAGTATGGTAAAACATTCAAATTACAGTCCATCTAGGTTATCCAGAATTATTGCTTGTCCTGGTTCTATTGAATTAATTGAAAATCTTATGGACACATCTACAATTCAAAAGTCAGAATCAAGTGTGTATGCAGCTCATGGTACAATGCTTCATAAAGTTATGGAAAAGTATTATTCTTATTTTTGTGATACTATAATACTTGATAAGCTTGAATTAGATGACAAAAATCTTATTAAGGATGCTGCAGAATACTTAGACTTATTGTTTAAAAGTTTGGGGCATTCTCATTTAAAAACAGATTCTGAAGTATCTGTTAGTTTAGAATCATGGGGTATTCCTGATGTTTATGGAACTCTTGACTTTGTAATTATTGATTTTGTTAATCGTCATGCTCATGTTATTGATTGGAAATTTGGAGCAGGAGTTACAGTATATGCTAAAAAGAATCCCCAGTTATTAGCATATGCAGCTGGTGCAATTAAATGGCCTACAATAGTTCAAAAAATAACAGTTCATATAGTACAGCCGGCAATTGATCATTTCAATACATGGGAATGCTCAATCAATGAGTTATATGATTGGGTACATGGAACTCTTGCAATAGCTATAAATAAGTGCCATTCTTCAGGAGTTGGTAAATTTGTTCCTGGAGTAGAGCAATGTAGATGGTGTGAAGCAAAAAATCATTGTGAAGCACGAATAGCTTTTGCCCAAGAAACAGCCATTAAACTTTTCGATGCCAAAGAAAAGCTGGCTACATGCCCGACTATTGAAGATTTAGTTGAATTAGTTAAAATAGCTCCTTTGGTAGAGAGTGCTATCAAAAGTATACGACTTTATTTGCAAAAAGAATTGGAAAGTGGTCATGAAGTTCTTGGACTTAAACTTATCAGGGGAAGAGCTAACAGAAAATGGATAAATGAAAATGATGCTATTACTTGGTTAGCTAAGAACACATCTGTTGAAGAACTATTTAAATCTAAACTTCTTTCACCAAGTCAGTTTGAAAAGGAAGTCAGATCCCTTAAAAAGAGTAAAGGATTCAAAAAACTTTATGAAAAACCAGAAGGGAAAATTACTATGGTTTCCGAATCGGATGGCCGTCCAGCCATTCAGGCTGATTCCGGAGCAATTGATGTTTTTTCCAAAGTTATTTCTTAAAATTTTGGTATTATTCATTTACTTTTGGTGTTAAAATCAGTATAATAATTTTAATAAAGATTGCAAAGGGCAATCTAATTTTAACTCTAATTACAGGAGGACTTATTATGGCAATGCGAGATGAAATGAAAGTTGCAATTGAGGCAGGAGGAGCGACAAAAGAGTCGTTATTGGAATTAACCGGGACAACTGAAAAGGGCCTGGCTTCACAGTTCACATACATGCGTATGATGGGTAACTGTCCTATGAAGCAGGAAGATGGGATATACAAAATTGTTACCACAGATGAATGGGAAGCCCACAAAGCGGCCTCTGGTTCAAGAACTGGCAAAGTTCTTACACCCAGTGAACGAGTTGAAAGAGGGGAAAAACGTTCAAAACGTGCGGCTTCTGCTTATGACAATGCAAAGAAACGCACGGATGCTGATCCTGACAACCGACTGAATGAATTGAAATTCATCAAAGCCAAGGCTGAGCTCGAGATTGCAGAAATTGAGCTCGGTAAAGCCGAAAAGGCCTTTCTTGAAGCTCCTGAGGAAGTTCAGGAAGCTCCTGAGGATTCTGATTCTGAGGATGTTGATCATTCTGATCCTTCTGATGACGAAGATTTTGATCCTGAAGAAGGTGATGAAAATCCCGAAGATGATGACTATAAAGAGGATGGCGAACTCAACTTTGATTAAATTTAACCAGTTATAACAATGAAAAAAGGCTATGCTTAAGCATAGCCTTTTTTTTCTTTCTGGAGAAAAAAATGCCTAAAACGACAATAAAAGATGATTATATTTCAGAAGCCTTTTTTCAAGCAGCAAAGATACGAAAATCAAAACTTAAAGATTATGGTGGTTTAGATGATTATTTCCCATTCGGAGCAAAGTCATACTGCCATGAACTACACAAAAAAACAAAAAGGTTAGTCACTCTTGAAAAAGCAGGTGTCTTTCCTACACATGAATCTGTAAAGGATAATCTGTTAGACCTCATAAACTATGCTTCGTATTATTATGAGTTTCTGATGGAGAAAGGAGGGTAAAAATGACAGTTAAATCTTATAATGATATGCAAGTTAAAACTAAATGGGCTACTCCAAATCCTGGAAAAGAAATTCGTGAAGCTTTGACAAACACAATGGCAGATGTAACTGTATTAGTTGATGAACCAAAAGAAAAAGTATCTTCGAAGTTGCTTGATTTTTTGTTTAAAGCAGAACATTCTTCTGTCATTGAACATGCAGTAATAAGTTTTATGATTGAGGGGGCATCTAGATCATGGCTGGCTCAAATAACACGTCATAGGATAGCTTCAATAACTTCTTCAAGTCAGCATTACCAGAATTATGAAAACTATCCATGCGTAGTTCATCCTAGTATGGTTAATAATAATACCGTATGCAAGAGTTTGTATAATTCTGTCGGTGATTACGCTTCCCTTATTTATAACAGCGTTCTACAGGAAGAAGCTAGACAAGTTCTTCCAAATGCTATGGCTGTCAATCTTAAATGGACTGTAAATGCCCGATCATTGTATAACTTCATGCGACTAAGAATGTGCCTACGCAATGTCACCGAGATAAGAGTCTTTTGTGATAAAGTTTTTCCTTTGGTACAGCAATGGTGGCCTGAATATGCAGATATTCTTGGTCCTCCCTGTTATACAGATGGTAAATGCAACCAAGGTTCTATGATTTGTGGAAAGGAGTTTAAGCATGTCAAGGATATCTAAAGATGAAGCTTATTTACGAGTAGCAGAAGCCTTAGCTTGGAGAAGCACTTGTTTAGATAAGCAAGTTGGCTGTGTAATAACCAATAGCGGAAATGAAATAATTGCAACTGGTTATAATGGAGCTCCACGAGGTTGGTATCATTGTATAGATACACGTATATGCTTAGCTGAAAAGTTTGGTTCTAAAGATTTTTGCCCATCTGCTCATGCTGAACAAAATGCTTTATTACAATGTAGAGTTCCAGAACAAATACATACAATTTATACTACTTTAAGCCCTTGTATAAACTGTATTCGTATTATTAATAATACACCATGTAAAAGAATTGTATTTTTAAATCGCCATTCACATTTAGAAGTAAAAAGTATGTGGAAAGGAGAATGGATTCACTATGAGTTTGATAGAAATATTTCATGACATAAAAAAATATCATAGAGCATTGGGATATGATTATACAGATGTTACTCCTGCAGAAAAAATGCAGCATTTCAGAAATAATGCTTTAGCACTTAATCAAGAAGTAGCAGAGTTGGTAGATGGAACTCCATGGAAACCTTGGAGACCAATAGAAAGTCAAACATGTGATCTTGACAATATAGCAGAAGAAATCATAGATTGTATATTCTTTTTGGGAGCAATCCGTGAAATTTTTGAAATTTCTTCTGAAGAGCTTGATGACGCTTTTGATGATGTACTTGCCAAGAATTATGCCAGAATAGAATCTGGGTATAATAATGTTCCACAGGAAAGGGGGTGATACTATATGCTAAAAAGAGTAAAAATATCTTATGGCAGGACTTGCCAATCCGCTCCGTATGAGAGCATTCGGTTAGATGTGGCTATAGAGAAAGATGTTGAAGATGATGCCAATCTATTGAAAGAAATTGATAAATCAGTAAATGGACTTAGACAATACGTCAAAAACAAAATTGCAGAAATATTAAAAAATGAATAAGGAGACAAAACGACATGATTACAACATTAGTACGATTTAGTTACCTCAATGCATTTGAGGCAAAAGCCAATCCTTCTGGTGATCTTAAATTTTCTGCTTCTATTCTTATACCAAAAGAAGACAAAGCTGGAATTAAGACCATTCAAGCTGCAATTAATGTGGCTGTTCAGAAAGGCCTTGATACTAACAAATTCACGAAAGCCCAGGTCTCAGGACTTCGGCTTCCACTTCGTGATGGTGATGAAGAATTTGATAATGGAACTCGTGGGGCAGAATACCAGGGTTGCTTTTTCTTGAATTCGTCATCCA
>CAZZGN010000080.1:0-5909 GCA_964654165.1 uncultured Methanosarcinales archaeon
TTTATTTCTTATACCTAAAGAATAAAGTTTTTCAGCAGTAATTTTTCCTATATTGGTTAGTGTTTGTAAATTTTTTATCGATTCTTCTTTATCCATAAACATCATCCCAATGCTTTATATCAATAAAGATTATATGTCTCTTTTCAACTGCAAAAAGCAATATATAATTATCTGTTAAATGTATTCTCTTATATTCATTCATGGGCGATTTAAGATTTTTGTACATATTTACTGATTTTTCATCTCTAGAAATAATTTCTTGAACTTTTTTATAGAAATTCAAAGCTAATACTTTGTCTTTCTTTCCAATCTTCTCAAGTTTCTTTCTGAGAACATCTGATATGTCATAACTAAACATTTAGAAGCCTCTTAAGTTCTGCATTATTCATCTTCCTGTTTTTGTGTTTTTTCTTATGATCTTCATATATTGCATCTATTTCTTCCAGAACTACCTCGTTGGGTGTTAATTCTACAAATTTTTCCCCTACATCTAAAGCAAGTCTTCTCAAAGCTTCATCTCTATTTTTTAATCCAAATCTACCTTTAATCACGTCTAAAACTCTGATAGTGTAATCATCCATCTCAAATCTTGCTTGTGTCACAATTTATCACCTTTTATCACAATTAATCACTAATCATTAATAAGGTTTTCGCTCATTGGGGAGAAATTTTTAATTTATAAGCTTCACGCGTCCATGTCCAGTGTCCAGTGGATTAATCCAAACACTTAGGCATTTGGTATTCTTCACAATGCATTTTTGTACATCCAACAACATCTGAGAATCTGCTTCTGGTACATTTGTTACAACCATCCGAGAATTTCCTACAATCATCATCAATTATTTCTTTCCAACTATTATGATCAAAAGACTCATAACATGTTGGAAATCCAAAACAACCACACTCATTTGGTTCTGAAGGAACTATTGTTCCATTTTCGCACCAGTTTGGAGGCGGAGCAGAATATTGAGGGCAAGGCCCGCACAATAAATCCTCCTGCACATCATCCCAGAATATCATTGATAAAGTAACTAGCACTATCAACACAAGAATTATAATTTGGATTGTTTTCTTCATACTGATATTATAGGGTTCAAGTATAAAAAAGTATCCAAGATTTCTAACCCATCTTTGGGTAAAGTTTATATATCCCTAATAATGTTATTCCGTTAGGTGATACTATATGGCAAAATCAAAGAAAAAAACTGTTAAAAAAAGTAAATGTGATTGGAAGTGCAATACTGATACATGTGGATCAGGAGGATGTGCTTATTTCCTAGGAGGAGTAGGGGCAGCTATCTATTATATCACAGTATCAACATCATTTTGGATGGGTGTAGTAGGTGTTTTGAAAGCAATTGTTTGGCCATTATTCTTAGTGATGGAATTATTGAAATTCCTAGGCGCATAAAGTGAAAGACAAAAGTGATTGGGCCACAGGTGGCGGAGTAATGTTAGGAATAGGTGTAGGTTTCTTTTTCCTACAAACATCCCCACTTTACTTCGTAGGCTGTATCCTTGGTGGCATCGGATTAGGTCTTATAATAACTTCAATACTTTCAAAGAAGTAATCAACTTTCAAGGAATATTTCAATATCTTTTTTCTTTTCTATATTTAATGAAACATGAAACTCGTAAGTTTTCTTAGATTTTAGGATAAATTCTTTCTTGTAAAGTTTTTCTAAAGCAGATTTAGTTTCTTTTCTTCCAATGATGTGTTTTGGTAAGCCTTTGAAGATATTTCTTTCTTCAGTATGAGCAGCCCCCCATCTAGGAGGATCCATATTCATCAATTTCCTCAAGAAATACTTTTCAAGGCCCATTGCTTCAGTTATTTATGGTGCTTATTATATCCTTGTTCGGTTTTTTCGGAATAATTTCTAAAGTATCTAATTGAAACAGAACTGTATCAAAACGATACATTTAAATATCCCCTAGATTTCTCATTTCTTATGAGCCAATTCGTAAGATATGTTGGAGATTCTCCTCAAACCCGCGTTTTAGACATGCTTATAACAGGTCGAGAGCTGGAATATTCAATAACAGATATCGCTTCTTCTGCAAATATTGGTCGTGCAACCTTTTATAGGATGTTAAAAAAATTACTTAGAAATAAAATAATAATTAAAGGACAAAAAATAGGCCATATCCAGCTTTACAAGTTAAATCTAAATAGTCTCAATGTACTGGCTATCGTAGAACTTTATGATAAGATTTTGAAAATATCTTCTGGTAAAGAGATAGAAAAGCAGAAGATTACAAAAGAACATAAATAAACAAACCGAGGCTAATTAAAATAAAGAACCCGCCGATTTGATTATTGGCTTTTTTATCTATTTTTACTCTGTAGTTTATATGAACTATTTTTAGAATGCCATTCTGAAATTTATTAACATGTTTTGGAAGAAAAATTACAATCAATCCTGCTGTTAAGAATATTAATGCCCTTATTATATTTAGGTCCATGTTTAGATTAATGGTTTATGTGTTATATAATGGTTTCTTTCTATATCATAACAATCTTCAAATTAATGTGAAAAAGTTTATAAACCATTTTCCTATACCTCCCCTAATGTCGCAATTCATTCACACTATACCCAATAAGATTGTAGATGAAGTTCATGCTTTAATTACAAAAAAAGCTCTTTATTACTCTGAACTTCTCGACAAGATAGAAATTGAGAATCCATATATAAGGAATTATATGAGAACTCAATCAAAAATAGTTGGTTTTACACAAAATGAATTCGATTCTGGTTTGATAGTTTATGGTTCTATTGATGAAATTATCAAAATACCTCAAGTTTATCCTGAAGATATCACGCAGGCTTGTAGCGAAATTGGAGAAAAAGGAGAAAATTTACAAGAATATCTAATTAGAATATTGCATAAGGTTAATGATGAAAACAAATATCTTTTTGAAAAAACTACACCCATATTTGAAGAATATGCAGGACTTATGCTTACATTCACAATTTATAATCTTATTGACATAAGGTTAGAGAAGAACTTTCATGAAAGAGCTAATGCCCTAAAAAATTAGATTATTTATTCAATTTCTCTCTTTCTATATCATAACAATCTTGACATAGATGTATATTAGGTTCAATAGCGTAACATTTACACGGTTCTTTGCAATGATCGCAGGTTGTGTTCACTGTTGCTATGATTTTCATTTTATCTTTTTATCGATTTCCTCTCTCAGTTTTTTTACATAAAGAAAATACTGGACAGATATATTATCCCAATCTTTAAAATTTACTGCATCTCCATAATAATTTATCCCATTTCTTTTTGTTCTTAGATTTTCAAAGAAATCCCAATCAAATTCTAATTCAGGATGTTTTTCGCAAAGATAAGCGAACAAACATTGGTGGTTGTTTATCTTTATTTTATAGTACCTTAAAAAAGATTCAACTAATTCGTGCAACGCATCATAATACAACTTGTAAACACTGTTCCATTGCCTACTTCTATCAGAGATTATATTCTTTAAGATATCTGCAGATTCTATATCTGCTTCAGCTATGTTTAATGTCGATTTTATCTTATCTGTATCAACATCTTCCACAACTAAAAACTTTCCTTCTTTGGTGCATTTCATAAAGGCTTCTTTTTGAGTAAGATACTTAGGCATTTATATCCACCTTCAAAAAATCTAGATTTCCCGCTATAAGATTGCCCTTCAACACGTTTCTGATTAATCCTTCTCCCATCCTTGAAAGTTCTTTTGCATTTCTAAATATAAAAAGCTGTATATTTCTTTTTAATTTTTGTTCGTACTTCGCTATCTTTAAACCGTCTGGATTACCGAATATGAAAATATCTATATCACTTTCTTCATACCAATCTGAACGTGAATAGCTTCCGAAAATTATCACAGAGTGTATCTTTAGCGATGAAAGATGATTCAACAACCCTGATTCATAGAGTTTATTCGATGCAAATAATCTCTTCCTATTCCTATAAGCTGGAGAATTGTGCATGCTTATGTAATAGGGCATGCTCCCTTTTTTCTTTACTTTTTTTATTAATTTTGAACCAATAAATCTTTTCAGCCAATTGTCTGCTTTGCTTCTTGCTAAGTCTGCTTCTTTCACTATCTCTTCAAAATGCCATTGTCTTGTTGGGTTGTTGAAAAACAACTCCAATACTTTTTCTTCCTTACTTTCCATAATAGTACCTATAATAGGAACTAATTTATATACTTTTCCCATATTTTCGAGAAATACTGGTTATTTATAAGCTTCACGCGAGGATGTCCAGTGTCCAGTGGATGTTCATTTGAGTTTTTCCAATAGATTAAAAGCTTCCTTCCCAAACTTAGAGAAACCGAACCAACGTTTACCTAAATCCTTTAATGAGGCTCCAAAATGATAAACGTTATTATCAATTATCAAAAATCTATCATGAGAATTAGTAAATTCTTTAATTGTGATATTTTTATATTGTTCGTTATATTTTTCTAAATCTAATTTTAATTTACTCGAAATATTTTTAGTATATACCTTTATATTTACTTTTGAATCACAAAATAAGCTCAGAGTTGAATAATCAACATAATTATCAATTAAAATGATTGATTTTTTAGCAGTTTTGATTAAATCATTTACAAACTTATAAGCATCAAATATCTGACCGTCAAAAAATATGCCCTGCTTAGGCTTTTCTGTCTCTAATGCCTTGAAAACTTTATCAAAATTATTATCGTGATCTATTAGTTTTTGATCAATCTGCTGGAATTTAGTGAAGATATTTGCATTTTTAGAAAGGAATTTTCGCATAGCAACGAACGCATTGATTATGTTAATACTCACATCAACAGCTTTGTCACTTCTTAAAATACCAGAGAGCATAGCGACACCTTGTTCTGTAAATACATAAGGGTGATAACGTAAACCAATTTTATCAGATTTGGAGGTGACAAATTGACCCCTCCAATCTTTAAATTCATCTTTGTTTAATTGAAACATAAAATTACTTGGAAATCTATTAATGTTTCTTCTAACCTGTCTTTTTAAATATTTTACTTCTACCTTGTATAACCCAGCCAAATCTCTGTCAAGTATTACTTGTTTGTCTCTTATCGTATGTATCTTATCTTTAATCATTTATAATCGGCGATTGTGATTATTTATAAGTTCTGCGTGAAGATGTCCAGTGTCCAGTGGGAGAATTTATATACTTTTTCTGCGTCAGTATAATTATGAAACCGTCAATCAGAGCAGGCATCAGATTCGTCTTTCTAGTGCTTTTTTTGATTACAATCATAAATTTCATAGTAAGGTTCTCAGAATTAGGGTCTTTAAATTTGAAGATTCTCGTTAGCGTCTATATTGTTTTATTCACCGTTATCATCGTTTTAATTGCATATCTTATATATGGAGATCTTAAAAAATGTTAACCAAATCCAAATATATGCTCGGCTTACAATGTCTTAAATTACTCTGGAACTCGGAGCATGAAAAAATGCCTTCTGTTAGTCCTTCTCAACAAGCAATCTTTGACCAAGGTTATGATGTTCAGAAATACGCTGAAATGTTAATAAAAGGGGAAGTTGAAAAAACAGTTTCTATAGACGATTTATACGCTAGAACAGATATTTACGATGGTTCAATCTACGAAGTCAAATCTTCAACTTCTGTAAAACCTGAACATATAGAAGACGTTTCATTCCAAAGATATGTTTTCTTAAAAGCTGGTTTACCAGTTGAAAAAGTCTTTGTTGTTGTATTAAATAATGAATATGTTAAAAATGGTTCAATTAATCCTAAAGAATTATTAAAAATTGAAGAAATAACTGAATTTACTTCTGATGATGTTATAGAAGAAAGAATTGCATTATTTAAGAAAGTTCTTTCAGCAGATCAATGTGCTGACTTAGATATTAATAAAAACTGTTCTAAACC
>CAZZGN010000081.1:0-5903 GCA_964654165.1 uncultured Methanosarcinales archaeon
TGCCGATTGTATTTCTGAATTCCTATAGTCAATTATAGCGAACGTCGTTATAAATATTGAGAGCACAGCTACTGAAATAATTATCAATTCAACACTCATCTGCGATTTCATTTTGTTTAGTAACTTATCTCTACACTTGAGCCTTTTGATGTAACATTAACCCAATAATATCCTTTTTCTGTGGGTATGCCTCCACTAACAGTAAAACCTACCCTCCTATGTATACTTAAATTTTCCCCCCCGGCGGTAAGATTGATTTCCAGTATATTATTATCTGTTGAAGCTGCATAGACCGCTGCAGGAACGTGTATAAAAACTTTAGTTCTTGCACCTTCTCCTTCTGAATAAACAAGATTGGATGCTTTGTATAATTCAGTTATTGTGTCTTTGGCTTTCAAAATTCTTACTTGATTTTCATGATTCTTGAGGACGTCAAAATTAACACTTAAAAGAACTGTTAAAATGAACAGCAGGATAGAGAGTATCACCAAAAATTCAAAAGCTGTTTGTGCTTTTTTAACAGCTGCCATTGAAATTGCTCACCTCCACATATCCCCTATACGACTCAAGCAATAAACAATAATTTCCGATCCCTGTAGGAACTGAACCATTTAACGTAAAGTCTGTTTTTCTATAAATTGTGTCAGTCTTTCCGCTGATGTTTACTGTCATGAGCATTATATTACCTGTAAGCGTAATGGTTTGAATTTCTTCCGGTATCGCAACAAAAATTACAGTTCTTGCGCCTTCTCCCTGCCGATAAACAAGTCCAGCTCCTTGAGTTATTTTGTCTGAAGCTGCTTTGACTTTGGCCGCATAATAACTATTACTCATCCCTGAAAGAACATCCTGTCTGAAACTTATTATTGAAAGGAGTATTATCAAGAGCATAGCTATTATCATTAGTGCCTCGGCGGCGACCTGACCTCTTTTTTTCATCAGGGATAAAAAATAGAGCAACTAATATTTATAGGTTGCTGGAATCAGGATAAATTATAACACCCTTATTGGTTATTTCCATTGTAAAGATTTTGGATGCATGTTTTGTTCCGCGCATCTTAAAAACTTCGATTGTTCTTGTTCTTAAATTGTGGTCCCGCATATTATAAAGTCTTATAATCCCATCACATTCAAACTCAAGAACATTGAATGGATGTTTGTCTATATCATACTCAAAAAACTCCGGTTGACCTACAACCAAAGTCGTACAATTCCATTTTTTTATTGTTCGAAAGAGACTTAGTGTTGCTTCTCTTTTTGCAAATTCATCATCATGAAGCATATTGAAGGCACTCATAGAATCTATTACTAATCTTCTTGCACCTAGACTTTCCACTACATCTCTTACAAGGCCTCCTCCTCCACTTAATACTTTTTCCACTTGCTCAGGAGTATATCTTAAAAATGCAAACTTTTTTTCTGCTTCCAATTTAGCTAGGTCCCAGCCAAAACGAAGCATATTTTCAAAGAACTCTTCTTTTTCTTCCTCGAAGCTTATGTAAACTCCATTCTCTCCGAATTTTTCTATGCCATTGAAAATAAACTGCATGCAGAATATTGATTTTCCACAGCCTGCCCCTCCCTCAACAAGTACTGCCGAATTTCTTTTAATGCCTCCTTCTATAAGAGAATCAAGACCTTTTAACCCTGTAGGAACTCTTGCTATCTTACCTTTAGAAGGTTTACTTATTATAGCTCCAAGTTTATTGTCATCTTTTTTGTCAGCAGAACCACTTTTACTTTCTTTCTCCCAAAAGTGCTTTTCTTCCTTTTTTTCCATTTTATATATTTAATTTAATAAATCCTCTTTTGATGAGGTGGAACTCCTTATTGTTGAATCTCTCTTCGTCCATTGCTAAGAGTAGTATTGATTTTGATAATGAAACACGATCAACAAGCGACTGCAATAAGTGGAATACTTCGTCAAATGAAGTATAACTCTCAATAAATTCGGCACCGTCGAACAAGATGATACTCTTATCTGCATTATTTATAAAACTTGTGATTGTAAAGAGAAGTTTTTCTAACTCTGTGGGCTTTATACAGTTTTCCCCTGGCATTTCCGTCAACCACATCATTAACGTATTTTTTAATCCATATTTTCCCTTGATGCTGGCAGGAGGAATTCTTAAAATTCCAAATCCCGCATAACCTTCAGAAATCTTGCTTACGAAAGCATCATATATCTTTTCCTGTCTTTCTTCTATAATTATATAGCTTTCCCCTTCAATCATATTGAACTTTTGCTTTATTTCTTTGATTGCACCAGTAGATATGTTTTCTGTTATTGGGCTGATAAAAGCGCTGTTTCTCATAGCTTTTGAAAGATCTGTTTCTGTAACAATGCCCTGTAATTTATTATTTTTGACAACAGGTAGTCTTCTAAATTTGTTTTCATTCATTAATTTGTGTGCTTCGAAAACTGAAGTTTCCGGTTCCACTGTGATAACTGAAGAAGTCATTATATCCCTAACGAATAATGCGTTTGGGTCTTTTCCGAGAGCAACGACTTTATGGAGGAGATCTTTTTCTGTCAATATCGCAACAGGGTCATCTGTATCTACAACCAATATTGAGCCTATATTCTTCCTTGACATTACTTTTGCTGCGGTGGTTATTTTCTCACCCTCAGAAATTGTAACGACATCTTTAATCATCACGTCCTTAACTAAAATGTTTTTTATCACGTTTATCACTGAATATCTTAATTGGCGCACTTGCCTTCGAGCTTGTTACCCCCTCCGGTAAACGAGAAACTATTTTCTGTCTCATCATCCGTATAAGTTACGTTTAGCTCTATAGTATATGAGTCTCCTGCTTCAGTACAATAAGCACCTGCATCGCTGACGGTGATTGTTTGCATTTCACCAGGTGCCATAACAAAATCTGTTGTATAAATGGCAGTATCATCAAAATCTATGTTTGTTATAGTGATTGTAGATTTTTTATTATTTCGGAATATCAAAACCACATCATCGTTTGAACCATCTTCAGCTACAGAGTGTGCTACAATCCCTATCTCTGCAGACTGCCAAAATGCAGAAGAGCCTCTTGATCTTGCTGAACCTCCCATTCCGGGAAATTGCCCTAATATCGCTGCGACAATTAAAGCAATTATTATAACAATTGCGAGAATAACCATATATTCTGTTGCCGTCTGGGATCTCTTCTTAAGGATACTACCACCTCTCAAGTAGTTTTTTGTATTCCCAATATTTAAATGTTTTTATTTTAGTAAGATATATAAATCCCATAATAGTATAAAATGGCATGAAAAAAAAAGAGGTGTTGATACTTGTCCTTACATTGTTTTTATTCACTTTTCCAAAACTTGCTTATGCTGAAATAAATGTAACATCTCCATCTGAAAACATGTACACCTCAACTGGAGTAGAAAATGTAAGACTAAATCTAGACTATGTAACACCTTCAGAAAATGACAGCACAATGTGGATAGAAATTGATAATAAAAGGATTGAAGTTAGAAAGAATGATTTCCTTCCTGTTGAAGTTGATTTTAGAAATTTGAATCTTGAAAATTCCAACGATAGAATAGAATGGAACAAAAACGTGACAAATAATTTTGTTTATAGTGGAAAAATCATGATTACAGGAAAAGGAACCGTCAATTTAACCTTAATCGGAGAAAAAAACAGCCAAATTGCTCTGCTGTATTCCGGAAACAACAAAAAAAGTATGTGGTCATGTCTAAATGGTACAGAATACAGCACAATTGGAGAAGCAAAGAGTGATGTATATTACTCTATTGAAATTGACGCCCATAACAATGGTATTTATTTTGATTATTATGATTTATTATTAATTACTCCAAATGAAGAAAATATTGAGGTTAGATGCAATCTGGAGCCAACGTCAAAATATTTTAACGCAACTAAATTATCTGTAGAATCCACATCATCAAGACTGTCTGAACAAAGCTTGAATTCTGGAACATATTTTTTTGAAGTAGGATCAGGAAACCACACTATAAAACTGGTATATGAAAAAGACAATACAACTTCTTTTGTTGAAAAGAGTTTTCTTGTTGTTATAGATGGGTGTGGCAATCTTATTTGTGACGGAGAAGATAGTTTTAATAATTGTGCTACAGATTGCGAAGAAGTAATATGTAAAGGCAGTGCATTTAAAGGCGACCTTAATTACAATAATATAATAGACGAAAAAGATTTAGAGATAATGTCAAATATATTGGCAGGGAGAATTCCAAAACCAGAAGGAGATTGTTGCGTTGATTTAAACGATGATGAATCTATAAATATTTTTGATTATAATATTCTAAAAAATATTCTGGATGGTGAAAGGATATTTGAAAGATGCAGTGCAGATTGTAACGATGGAACTGTGTCTGATAGTTGTTCTTTGGAAAAACCATACTATTGCAGCAGTCTAAAAACAGAACTGATTAAAGATTGTAAAGAATGCGGATGTCCGCCTTACAAGATTTGCGAACTTGATGGAGAATGTGGTTCTAACAATAATTTTGAAATAATAATCAAAAACACATTGTCAAATGAAAGCAAGAAATATATGAAAGGTGGAACTATTTATACAAAATCCCACATAAATAACACATTTGACATAGTGTTCTCAATGCTCGCTCTGAAAAACCTTGAAAACGTATCTTTCGAAATGAATTTGGAAGAAAGCAATATCGAACTCAAGAAAGTGAATAATATTTTAGCAAAAAAAGAAAATATCACTGAAGGAAGCTACAAAGATGTTGTTATTACAGTTTCAGTCCCTTCCATTAGTCTTAAAGGTCTTCATAATGGGAGCATTAAAGTAATGATTAACGAATATGAATTCTATATTATATCTATTGAAGTTGAGATTGAGGAAAAAATAATAATGCCGACTATGAGTTTTGAAGAAAAAATATTTTATGATTATAGATTGTTAATACCTTACATAATGCTATCTGTCGGAATGATAATAATCTTAATCATTCTAATAAAAAAGAGAAAGAGAGAAAAAGAATATCTAATGTGAAAAAAATTGATTAAATTAAAAAAGCGCTTAATTCGCGCATGTACCTTCTAATTTGTTTCCTTCACCTGTAAAGACATACACTGAACCTGTCTCGTCATCAGTAAATTTAATAGCTATATTTGACGTGTATGAATCACCTGCTGTACCGCATAAAGCAGTTGCAGTACCTGTTACTGTTGCAGTTTCTCCAGGTGCCAAAACAGTGCTTGTATTTGATATTGACAATGTTGCTGTCCCTGAACCAGTTGCGGACATATTTTTTTCAGTGATAGTTATTGTATCTCTGAGATTGTTTCTTATTTTAAGAGTTGCCGCGTCTGCCTCTGTAACTGAATAAGAAGTAATTGCAATATCAGCAGTTTGCCAGTATGCAGCAGAACTTCTTCCTCTTGCTCCACCACCAATACCTGGGATACCTCCTAATACTCCGACAACAATTAATGCGATTATGATAACAACAGCAAGAATAATCATATATTCTGTTGCAGTTTGTGCTTTTTTATTGGACATTTGACCACCTCTCCGAACGATAATGAGTCTTTCATTTTATTTATAGATAGTGTTTATATTTAAAACTTCCCATTAAAAAAAGAAAAAACTACGCTCTTAATTTGCGCATGTACCTTCTACTTTGTTTCCTTCGCCTGTAAATGCGTATGTTGCACCAGTTTCATCATCTGTGTAAGCAACGAGTATATTAGACGTGAACGAATCACCTGCTGTACCACATAATCCAGCAATTGTGCCTGAGAAAGTATCAGTCTCACCTGGAGCTAAAACGCCTGAACCGGAAAAGTTCACTTCGATAGTTGCTGAACCAGAACCTGATGATGACATTGTGACATTTGTAATTGTTATTGTATCCCTAAGGTTGTTTCTTATTTTAAGAGTTG
>CAZZGN010000082.1:0-5851 GCA_964654165.1 uncultured Methanosarcinales archaeon
AAGGTGAAATAAAAATGAAAACAATAAAAAAAATTGGACTAGGGGTTGTAGGATTACTGGGACTACTTTCAATAGAGTCACAAGGACAGGATTTTTTCAATGGAATGCCTGGTCCAAAATTAACTCAATCAGATCATTATATAACATTAGACACAAAAGCGAAGGAGTTATCTGGAACGTATATTCAAAAAGTTTTTCCATCGATTGGAGAAAATCAAAAATTATTGATGGCAATGCCGATTGGAATTTCTAAAGATGGTGTTGACATTAAAGGAATCAATCTTGGATATATGAAACAAAAAATTGGTGGAAAAGAAATTTATGGAATTGTTGCCTTGGGTGGTTTTGAAGGACCTTCTGGAAAACTAACACAAATTACTCCACAAGCTTATGCAACTTTGCTACAAGGAGGATTAAGTGTTGATTTAGAAGGTGCAATTAATTTTGATACCGAAAATGGAGATGTAAACAAAAGAGGTGCAATTACTTTAGGTTACGGAAACAGTAGAGTTAGAGGAGGAGCTTCAATAACATTCCAAGATGGACAAAAGCCAGCTTATCAATTACTTGGAAGGGTTGACTTAACTGCAGACCACAAATATTGGGCAGAAATCATTGCTCCAATAGTATCTAACGACAAATTAGATTGCAAGACAGTCACGATTAGATTCGCGGCTAATTTTTGATTTTATTTTATTTTTTGGAGGGATTGAAATGGGAGAAAGATTAGAAAGAATGCAATTAATGTATTCAGGAACACCAGACATTCGTGAAAGAGGAGATTTCTTTTATGAACATTTAATGAAAAATTGGGCAGAGGATAAAAAATATCCCATGGTATTTATAAGAATACCGTTGACTGGAAATTACTTAACTACCTTGGATGAAATAGCAGATAATCACAAAAAACTTGGTGAAGAAGTATTCGAAAGAGCAGAAGCAAAATTAATCACTTGGATAAAATACAGTTGTGAGGATTATATTGAAGCAGTAAAAAAAGTAAATCCAAAAAACTTAGCTAAAGTGGAAGAAAAATTAAATTTGTTATATCAATACGTGAAAAAATAACCTAAAATCTTCAATCTCTGCTTAAAAAGTGTACATACATTTTTACAAAAAACGCAAATTATTTAAATTTGTATGTACACCCAAACCTATGCAAATTCAAAAAAAAGAGAAAAACGGGAGAAAATATTACTATTTAGTCACATCAACAAGAAAAGATGGAAAAGTAAGAAAGATTGAAAGATATGTTGGCTTGAACAAACCAACAGAAGAAGAAATAGAAAAATTCGAGCAAGAATTTAACAAAAAAAAATTATTTCTAAGTGAGATTGCTTCAAAACTTGAAAAGATAAGAAAAAACAATATTGAAAGACTAAAAAACTCTTCCAAAGATCAACTTCTAAAAGAAGAAGAGGAAAAAATTATTTCTTTCACTTACGATTCAAATAGGATAGAAGGGTCATCTTTATCAAAAAAAGATACAAAATTTCTTCTGAAAGATAATATAAGTCCTGCTAATAAGCCAATAAGAGATATCAAAGAAGCTGAAAACCACAAAGAAGCATATTTATGGATGAAAGACAACCTATCAAAAGAAATCTCAAGGGAACTTATCCTAAAACTACATACAATATTAAAAAAAGAAGTAACAGAAGATGCAGGAAAGTTTAGAGATGCACAGATTTTTGTCTCAGATTTAATTCCTATCAAAGCAGATTTAATTGAAAGTGAAATTAAAAACCTTACAGGCTGGCTAAAAAAGAATAAAGATATGCACACTTTTGAGAAAGCTGTTATTTTCCACTGTATGTTTGAGAAAATTCATCCTTTTTTTGATGGGAATGGTAGAGTTGGAAGGTTGCTTCTAAATCTCATACTAATGAAAAATAAGTTTCCTTTAGTAAATCTGCAAAATAAGAATAAAAGACGTTATTATAATGCTTTAAAGAGAGCAGATGATGAAAATTATTTGTATATGTTAAAATATGTCTTTAGTGAAATGGGTTAGACTTCTTCACAAGCATCTCATATAAAATCAAGAACTATTCTCCCTGCACCATAACACTAATAACCCTATCCCTGCTATGATCTAATTCAACTAGCATAAGTTCCTGCCATCTTCCCAAAATAATTTTCCCATCTTTAACAATTAAATTTATAGAAGTCGGAAAAAGCATAGCGTGTGCATGTGAATGACCATTAATACATTCATTTTCACACATATGCGTATTTCTTTTCCCATTAGGATTAGAAGCGTCTTTTATGTCATTATGACCATATTCAGCATTGGGAGGAGCAAATTTATCCAGAACTTTCATCAAATCTCCATTTTTTCCAATTAAATTCTTTTCATCCTCATTTATCCACAAACAACATGTTACATGATGTGTCTGAACTGTGACAGTTCCATTTAGAATACCAGAAGATTCAACAAAACTCTTAATTTCAGGTGTAATAGTGATAAATTCAAGCCTTTCCTTTGTTTTGTACTCTTTAGTCATATAAGCAGTCTTATAAGCCATGAATACCTATTTCCTCTATTCTTTTTTAAATTTTATGCATCAATAACTTCAAATCAACTCAAAGTCTAAGCAAAATATATTTAAAAGAAAGACATACCATATCTAAAATGAGGTTTTTACAATGAAAAACAACAAAATTATGATGATTTTAAGCATTTTAGCAATTATTACACTTATTGGATGTACACAACCAACAGTTCCAGGAAGTGATATAGGAACTTACTCCCCAGAAGAACTTTTCAATCCTGAAGAAGACATAACTTCACAAACTTTCTCTTCTATAACAGAATTGAAGAATTTTATAGACAGTCATGAAGGTTCAAATAATAATGGGATGCAATATAGGGGTGCCCTATTTGAATCTGTTTCTTTTGATGCATCTGAATCAGCTCCAACTGCAAAACTTACAACAGGAGGAAGTATCGATTACTCCCAAACAAACAATCAAGTTGCAGATGTAGACGAAGCTGACATCATAAAAACAGACGGCAATTATATTTATTCAGTTGATAAAAAAACAGTTTACATAATTGAAGCAGGAAATGATGCAGAAATACTATCAAAAATAAAACTTAACAACAACCCCACAAGCATATTCATTTTTGAAGATACGTTAGTTGTTTTCGGAAATTTGTATGATGATGTTTTCTTTAAAGAAATTGATTACACCCCAAGAAGTGGTATGACTTATCTAAACATATACGACGTTTCTGACAGAGAAAATCCAGAATTAATAAAAGATTACAAATTTGATGGAAATTATTTCCAAGGCAGAATGGTGGGTAATTTCGCATACATAGTTACAACAACCTCGCCATATGGTCCAATGCCAATGCCTGTTTTTTATGATGGGGTTATCAGACATGAAATAGGAATAAACAAAATACATTATTTCAACATTCCTTACGACAACCCACAATTCGCAAATATCCATGCAATAAATCTAAAAAATCCAGGAAAAATAAATTCTGAAAGCGTTGTCGTTGAAGGCAGTAGGAATATGTACATGAGCAAAAATAATATGTACATAACTAATACAGAATACATAAACGAATGGGAATTAAGGCAAGACCTAATGAGAGAATTGGTTGAACCTTTGTTGCCAGCAGGAGATCGTTTAATTATTGAAAAAATAAAAAACACTGACAATGAAGTTCTTTCACAAACCGAAAAAGAACAGAAGATAATTCAAATAATCAGTAATTATGTGGCTTACATGGGTCCTGAAGAGCAAGAGCAATTAGAAGACGAATTAGAAACACTTGTAGAAGAAGAGCTTGAAAAATATGATTACATGGAATACACAATAATTCACAAGATAAGTGTTGATGATGAAAATATAATTGTAGGCGATACTGGAAAAGTTCCAGGTCATGTTGTCAATCAGTTTTCAATGGACGAATTTGAAAATATTTTTAGAATCGCTACAACTACAAATGCAAGATGGAGTAGCTTCGACAAAGAAAGAAGCGAATCATTAAACCACATATTTACTTTAGATGAAGATCTGGATATATTAGATCATTTAGAAGGTCTGGCTGAAGGTGAAAGAATCTACTCAACCAGATTCATTGAAGATAGATTATACATGGTTACATTCAGACAAGTAGATCCTTTCTTTGTAATCGATTTAAGCAATCCAGGAAATATCAAAGAACTTGGTGAATTAAAAATCCCTGGTTTTTCTAGATACCTTCATCCTTATGATGATAACCATATCATAGGAATTGGTCAGGAAGCAAATGAAAGAGGAAGAACTGAAGGATTGAAAATAAGCTTATTTGATGTTGAAGATGTTGAAAATCCTAAAGAAGTTGCTAAATTTGTAACGGAAGGAAAATATTCTTCATCAATTGCAGAATACGAGCATAAAGCATTCCTCTTCTCGTTAGAGAAAAATTTACTTGTAATTCCTGCATACAGTTATGACTGGCAAAGTAAAGATGGCTACAATGGAGCTATGGTTTTTGATATAACCGAAGATGAGATTGAACTTAGAGGTTTGATAGACCATTCCAAAGGTGAACAAAGATATGGAAGCTCAGTTGAGAGAAGTCTCTATATTGAAGACAATCTTTACACAAAAAGCTCTGGCCTGTTGAGGATTAACAATCTTGACACTTTGGAAGGAGTTAAAGATTTAGAGCTTGAGAATAACGATGCACCTTACAAGGTGTATTAGTTAATCTTACATAAAGATTTAAATATATAGTTATTTTCCAACTCCTTATGGAAAAAATACTCATAACTGAAGAAGGTAGAAAATTCTATGTTAAAGATATTTCAAAAGACTTTCATACTCAATATGGGGTAATAAAAGCATCCGATCTGAAAAATAATAAAGTGAAAACAAATACGGGAAAAGAGCTAAGTTGTTTTCCAGCTTCTATAATTGACAAATATGAAAAAATAAAGAGAGGGGCGCAAATTCCTTTGTTAAAAGATATTGGAGTTATCATAGCAAAGACCGGCTTAAACAACACTTCTGTTGTTGTTGATTCCGGTTCAGGATCAGGTGCTTTAAGTTGTATGCTTGCTTTGCATGCAAAAAAAGTTCATTCTTTCGATATTAGAGATGATCATATTAAAATTGCTAAATACAACAAAGAATTACTTGGAATAAAAAATTTAACTATAAAAAAACATGACATTTATGAAAGTGTTCCTGTTAAAAACGTTGACATTATAACATTAGACGTTCCAGAACCATGGAAAGCAATTAAAGGGTGCGCAACATCATTGAAACCTGGTGGATTTTTAGTAAGTTATTCCCCTTCTATTTCACAAGTAGCAGAATTTGTAAACAATCTTAATAAAAATTTTATACATTTAAAGTCAGTTGAAATCCATGAAAGAGAATGGGAAATTGACAAGATGAAAATAAGACCTAAGATTAAAGGCGTAGGCCATTCCGGTTTTCTTACTTTCTCAAGGAGAATATGATAAATACAATAATTTTTGATTGGGGTGGTGTGTTAGGTATCGATTCTAATGAATATACTTCTGCAATCCTATCAGAAAAATTTGATGTTAACAAAAAGGACCTACAAAGAGATCTTAACAAGGTTGAAAACATTTATTCTGAAGGTCAAAACTGCGAACCTTTCTTCACAACAATCATCAATATGCACAATCTCTCTATTTCTGAATCAGAACTAGAAAATATCTATAACAGCTCTCCTGATAATGAAGAAATTGTGGTTATTGCAAAAGATCTCAAGAATAAAGGATACAATGTATGTCTTTTCTCAAATCAAATGAAAATAAGATCTGATTTTATTAGAAATAACAAAGATTTAAGTTCTTTTGATTATATATTTTTC
>CAZZGN010000083.1:0-5777 GCA_964654165.1 uncultured Methanosarcinales archaeon
CCACAGGTTGAGGTTTCAAGAGAGCTTTCTGCTACCGTTAGCACCCAGACAAGCACAAGCGAAATAGCAATAAACACAGCAGAACTTATAGATTTTGCAGCTACTATCAATGCCGCTATCTCAACATCGGCTGCGGCGTTGAGTGCAGTCCGGGAAATGTCAGCAACATTAAGTCCTGCAACAAATGCAGCGGGGAGCCTTAATGTCTTAAGGCCTTTGTCATCTACCATCAATGTTGCCTCCGACGCTGCGAGTATAGACACAAGCATATTAAGGTTGATCTCGCTTACCTCTGCCTGGCAAACATCGACCTCGGACATCACGCTGACTATCGGGGCGGTGCCAATAGAATTGTCAGCTATTATTAATGCTGTAACTTCTTTATCTAACATTCAGTGTAATGTGGTGCGGGAAATATCCGGTATTGCCGCGATTCAATCATCCGTCAGCGATATCACACTGGCACGGCTGCTACCGGTATCTGCAACAATAAACGGCCAGACCAGCACGGCCACAGCAGACATTTTAATTAGCAGATTACTTTCAGCAGCGATTAACGGGCAGGCATCAACTGCCAGTGTCCAGGCTAATATCTTAAGGGAATTATCAGCTACTTCGGCATGGTCAACTCTGACATCGGCAATAACTTTGCTAGTTGAAACTGCCGGAGTGATTGAGTTTTCAGCCCTGATTAATGCTGTTACTTCGACTTCAAGTATTAATGTTGCGGTGTTAAGAGAGCTATCCGCCACAATTGACAATGTTATTAGTACCGCAAGCAGTGTTTTAGCTATATTGAGAGAGGTATCCGCCACAGCGGGTGTCCAAACCCTTACGTCTCAAATTGAATTATTAGTTTATGACCTGATAAGTTTTTCTACTACCATTAATGCGGTTACAAGTACGACAAGCCCGGAGATGTTGGTAACAAGGCTGTTGTCTGCTACGGCTCCAATCGTAACCCAAACGGCTGATATTGATGTTCTGATTCTGAGACTATTGAGCTCAACCGTTGTGGCCAATTCTGCTCTTGCTGATATTGCTTTAAGCATCTTGGGGCTAGAGCCATGTTTTGTTAAAGACATTTCAAACACAGAGCTACATAGCATGGTTCTTAGGAATAGTGAACCTTACAGCATAACGATTAGCAATCAAGACAGTGGCTAAATAAAAGACACCACAGACTTTTAACTAAGCCCTTCGAGACGAAACTCTCAGGGGTTTTTTTTATGGGAGGAACAGAAAATGGGATCACTTAGCGATTTTTTAGAAAATGAATTGTTAGATCATGTGCTGCAAGTCGGGTCGTACTCACCACCCACGATTTATGTGGCATTGTCAACAGCCGACCCCACCGATGATGCGTCTGGAATTGCCGAACCGTCTGGCAATGGATACGCCAGGAAAGCTCATTCTGCATGGGATGCGGCAGCAAGCAGACTTACCGAGAATACAGGAGTAGTAACGTTTGATGCAGCCAGTGGAGCGTGGGGGACAATTACCCATTATGCCATTTACGATGCTTCAACTGCTGGCAACATGCTTGCTCATGGATCGCTTTCGGTTGAAAAAGATATTGTTAATGGCAACACAGCAAGCATAGCCGACGGGGAAATTGAGATCTCCTTTAGTGCTGGAGCAATCTTTACCACCCTTGCTAATGCTTTGCTGGATCATGTATTTGGGAATGGTGCTTATAGTGTGCCGGACGTTCACGTTGCCCTTTCAACAACCATCCCAACAGACGGCGGGCCGAATATAACCGAACCATCTGGTAGTAATTATGCGAGAGTTGATGTTTCGGCGTGGGATGCTGCGGCTGCTGGTGCAACTGAAAATACAGGAGCGGTCAATTTCCCCACTCCATCAGGATCTTGGGGAGCTTGTGTCTATGTTGTCATTTGTGATGCTCTTACCGGAACAGACTATCTTTTTTATGGGGATATAACCGACCAGACACCGGATAACGGCGACACTGTAAGGTTTAATGCCGGGGAACTAGACATTACTCTTACTTAGGGGAATGCAAGATGGACACATACAAAGCAGGAACAACCGTTAAAATAACAGCTACAATTAAAGATGCAGACGGAGAGCTTCTTGACCCTGATTCATTTGTCGTAACAGTCCAGGAAAATGATTCAGACACGCCAGTTGTTGATGAAGCAGCTATGATAAAGGATTCGACAGGTGTGTATTATTATAACTATCAGAGCTTAACGACTACTCCGGCTGGAAGATATAATGAAATAGTGAAAATAGTTAAGGATGGCTATACGTCAATTAAAGAAGCAATCGGTGCGTTCAGCCTAAAAAGCTAATGGGAGGACTTGCAATGGGAAATAAATCTATTATCGGCATGGTCAATGCCTGTATTGAGGCAAACGCAGAGCGAAGAAAATTTGAAGGCGATGATTATCAGGTAGTGCCCGCAATCGCCTTAAAAGAAGGGGTTCACAGCGGATCGGCGGGTGCTGCATATTATCCAGGGGCAGAGATAAGCAAATTTGCAGAAGCATGGAACGGTGTCCCATTGCCCGTTCTACATCCTATAGATGCTAATGGTAATTATGTATCCTGCAATACCCCGGAGACGATTGAAAAACAATCAGTAGGGCGTTTTTTTAATGTTCACTGTGAAGACGGTAAACTTAAAGGTGAACTCTGGATTAACATTGAAAAAGCGAAAAAGATATCCCCTGCTGTTCTTGATATTTTGAGCAGCGGTCAAATGCTTGAAGTATCGACATCGTTCTTCTCCGACCAGGACATGACAAGCGGTGATTGGAATGGTGAGAATTATGAAATGGTAATAAGGAACATCCGGCCCGATCACTTAGCTCTTTTGCCCGGAGGACAGGGTGCTTGCTCGGTGAAAGACGGATGTGGAGCTCCAAGAGTAAATGCGGAAGGAGGTGAACCAATGGAAGGGAAAGACAAGTCAGTCGGGAAAGTAAGAGCCCTGCTGACACAGTTTGTGAAAGGTCTTGGATTAACGGTTCAAGAAGTAAGTCACGAAGAAACTAGAGATCAAATCCAGAAAGTGCTTGATGGATATGATACAAAAGAAACGGTTGATATGCCGATCTCTCATTTTGTGAGGGAAGTGTATGCCGACCATTTCATTTATGAACAATATGACCAAGAGGGCGGAAAGCTGTTTAAGCTCTCTTACACTACCAGCGGTGACGGCACCGTTAAACTAGGGAAGAAACCTGCCGAGGTCAGGCAAGAAACGGAATATGTAGCAGTTAAATCTAACACTTCTAAGGGAGGTGAAAGTAACATGGAGAAAATAAAAGAAATGGCAACAGCGTTAATTGCCAACGAGCAAAGCTCTCTTGTTGAAGTAGACAGGGAGTTTTTAGAAGGGTTGACCGAGGAACAACTCACTAAACTGGAGCCGAAGGTAAACGAAGTCAAACATCCCGACGAAAAGGATGTCGCGGCTTTGATTGCTTTGGAAACCTCACCGTTTGAGGATAAGGATAAAGGTCTGCTTTCTGGTTTGAACATCTGCCAGTTCACCGAATTGGTAGAAAAGTATCCGCCGGAAAAGAAGAAGGAGGAACCGAAGGTGAACGAGGAAGAAAAACCCGTCACCGTTGACTCATACATTGAGAAAGCACCTGCAGAGATTCAGGATGTGCTTGCCAATGGAGTGAAGATGCAGAACGAGCAGAAAGATGTGATCATCAAAGGCTTGCTTGCTAACAAGAGAAACACCTTCACCGAGGACCAGCTCAAAGCCAAGAAGATTGATGAGCTTCAAGCACTGGCAAAACTCGCCCAAGTGGATGTGGATTACAGCGGGAACGGCGGAAGTGCAAACACGGTACTTGACAACGGAGAGCCTTTGGTAGCTCCCACCATGAACGAGTATCAGGAAGGCTTGAAGTAGTTTTCAATAAGTAACAAACCTATCAACAAAACCTGCGGTCTTAAATGACTGTCAGGTTTTTTTATTTCCAATCATTTAAGGAGGTGAATGAACAATGGGTGCAGAAAACACAATTGTAATTAAAGGAACAGGTTTAAGAAGGGAAAGAGTCGCAAACGCTGCAATCACTCCGGGGCATTTGGTGGAAGTTATGACATCGGGCAACCTTCGAGTCCATGCAACGGCAGGCGGGATTGCACAAGCCGCTTTCGCTATTGAGGATGAGTTGCAGGGAAACCCCATCTCAACTGATTATGCTACCGATGCGGTAGTGCAGTATAACATTTTTGAGAAAGGGGATGTAGTAAATGCCCTTATCGCCAACGGTGAGAACATTGCTATCGGGAACTATCTGGTGTCTGCTGGTGATGGGACGTTGGAGCTAATGAGAGTCGATAGTAGTGCAGAAATTACCGAGCAATACCCGGTAGCAATTGCACTTGAGGATTGTGACATGAGCGATTCATCGGCCGTCGATGATCCAAGATGCCACGCGGAAATACTGTAACGTAAACCAAAACTAAAAAACTTATTAACCAACCTGGGATCGTAATGATTGCCAGGTTTTTTATTTTAGGAGGTGAATCAAATCATGAATATAGCACAAGTTGATGGAATACACAGAGGACAGGCGTTTGGATCTGTTGCTGAAAGGCTGCTTGCTAACGGCATGGATACTAACGCTTTAAGACCTTGGGTTGAAGATGACCCGACCCGCTCTGATTTCGGTAAGTCATTTATTACTGCAAACGGGAAACGGGTTCCGATTGCCAACGACACGCTGCTGCGGAAGGACGAATGGAAGCAGTATGACACCGTGGCAATCAAAACAGCACAAAGCAGGCTTATCGGTATTAATGACCTGATTCAAAGGGGTTTAACCTACAACATCTCGAATGGTTTGGGAAAAACCGTTTTAGAATACGAGGACATTTCTGACATCACGGCAGCCGAAACTTCAATGGACGCTGTGGCCGACACCAAGAAAGACCGCCCGAAATACGGGATCAACTACTTGCCCTTACCGATCACGCACAAAGATTTTCAGATCAATTTAAGGGTACTTTCAGCATCCCGTACAACCGGAATGCCACTTGATACCACGCTTGTCGAGTTTGCATCGAGGAAGGTAGCGGAACGGCTTGAAGCGATGCTGTTCACCGATATCACTTATACCTTTGGCGGAGGGACAATCTACAGTTACATCAATGCACCTGACCGTAACACAGGAAATTTAACCGCTTGCTGGGATGATGAAAGCGATGCCGGTGGTGAACATATCCTGGAAGATGTCAGAGCCATGAAACAGGCTTCGATTGATGCCATGCATTACGGGCCTTGGGTGCTTTATGTCGCAACCAATTTTGAGACGGCTCTTGACGCTGATTTCAAAGCCGCATCGGATAAAACCGTCCGGCAGAGAATCTTAGAAATCGGCGGGATTACCGATGTCAAAGTAGCGGATACCCTAACGGCTGATAATGTGGTTCTGGTTCAGATGACCGCAGATGTTGTCAGGTTAGTTGTGGGGATGCCTATTTCTACCGTTCAATGGGACGAAAAGGGTGGTCTTATCAGCAACTATAAGGTGATGACTATTCAGGTTCCACAGATCAGGCAAGATCAGGCTGGGAATAGTGGGATCACCCATTATTGTTGTTAAACCTTAACAGACAAACCTAAAGGGGAGTGAGTTTTTACTTGCTCCCCTATTTTATGGAGGATTTATGGCTAAGTACATTATCACCGGAGGCCCTCATTACAAACGAGGCTTTGACGGTAAATGGAAACGATATGTCAAAGACGACACTATTGACCTGTCTGATTTACATGCACA
>CAZZGN010000084.1:0-5771 GCA_964654165.1 uncultured Methanosarcinales archaeon
CTTTCCAGTTCCCGGAGGACCGTGTAATAATACTCCTTTCGGGGCATCTATTCCCAATCTTTCAAATATCTCGGGATGTTTTAATGGAAGTTCGACCATTTCTCTGATTTTTGTTATTTCAGAATCTAAGCCACCAACGTCTTCGTATGCAACTTCTGGTACTGATTCTTCTTCAGTTAAATCAGCTTCAGGATTGAACTCGACCTCTGTTGATTCAACTATAACGACTGCTTCTTTCGGATTTGTGCTTGTGACTACAAATTTTAAATCAGAAAATCCTAAACCAATTGGTGATTCATCAAGCATTGAGAAAATATCTTCTGGAAACAATGAAGAGCTCATTGTTGTTCGTCTTCTTCTGCTCCCACCTAATGAAACAATATCGCCTTTTTTTATCGCTCTTCCTATAAGTCCCTGTTTGAATATATTGGATGAGGCTTTTATTACCAAATCTTTTCTTGCGGGCGCAATGATTATTTTTTTAGCCGGCTTAACCTCAGCTTTTTTTATGGAGATCATTTCTCCAATACCTGTTCTGGCGTTTCTTCTTATGATGCCATCCATACGAATTATGTTTAAGCCGATATCTCCTGGATAAGCTCTATCAACAATTGCAACAGTTGTTCTCTCACCGTGGATTTCTACTATTTCTCCAGGTTTCAATCCTACGTCTGCCATATAACTTGAATCAATCCTAACTATACCTTTATTTACATCATCTTGTATGGCTTCAGCAACTTTGAGTTTGATTTCATTAGTCAAATATATCACCTGTATAAGAATATGAGAATAGATTATAATTTAAAAAGGTTCCGAAAATTATTTTTTCTTATTTTCGGTTTTCTCCTCTACAGGCTTGTTTATCTTTGGAAGAGGTATCGGTGCGGGTAATCCCATTTCCTTGCTCAGTATAATTGCCTCAATATTGCATTTAGTTAAAATATTATTGAGGAGAAGTGTCATGACGTTCGGTTCAATTTTCTTCGTATCTTTCCATTCTTTGAGTAACTCTTCAGCTTTTTCTTTTTTTGTAAGATACGTTAAATCTCCTTCAAGGGTTATAGCCCCTATATCTGGTTCGTATTTTGATTCAAACTTAAAAGTAAATCGGAGGGCTTTTTGATTATCACCGCCGAAGTCCATGTTTAGTTTTTCAATTCCTGTTATAGCGACATTGTTGGATATATTGACCTTCCCTTTAGGACCAGTCTTTCTCTCAGCGTTCATTTTTGAAAAGTTTATACTCATTATAGTCATTTATTTCACCTTTTGTGTTAGTGATAATAAGGGTTTTGGACGATTATTTAAATCTTTTGGAATATATTAGAATTGAAGGTTTGTGCCATTCAAGCAATTCCCGCACACATGTACTGTTGGGTATCCAAGTCCAGAACAGCCGAATTTGTGAGTTGTTACAGCGACATCTTTTCCAAGGTGGCATCCACACCTTTTACATGTAAATGCTTCTTTATGTTCAGGATATACTGGTAATTCTGTTATTTTTCCCATTTCACCATTAAAGAATGGTAATTAGTATTTATATTTAATTATTTTCTATACTGAAAATAAATAAAACAAAACTTAAATACCACCAGATTTATCTTGAGATATTATGAAAAAACGTATAATGATAGTTAACAAGGAAAGATGTAACCCAGTTAGTTGTGGAGGCTATCTTTGCATGAAAGTTAGTCCTAGCAACAGGATGGGCAAGGAAGCAATAGTTAAATCTTCAGACGGAAAAGTAGAAGTGAATGAAGAGGTTATGTCAGATGCGGATATTATAGCAGCACATAAATGCCCATTCAAAGCATTGGATATGATTAAATTACCTAATGAATTAGATAAAGAACCTGTTCATAGATATGGAAAGAATGGTTTTGCTTTGTATAACCTACCAACTCCACTTTTTGGGAAGGTTGTGGGTATAGTGGGAAAGAATGGAATTGGTAAAAGTACAGCAATAAAAATTTTAGCTGGAGTTCTCGAACCAAATTTTGGGACTGAAAAAAATGCAACACATGAGGAAATGATTAATTACTTCAAAGGCACCGAAGCACAGATTTTTTTTGAAAAAAGGAAAAAAGGAGAAATCAAAGTTTCGTATAAACCTCAGTCTGTTGATATGATTCCAAAACAATTTTCTGGGAAAGTTAAAGAATTACTAAAAAAAGTCGACGAAAGAAAAATATTTGATAAAATAGTCAAAGAATTAGAATTAGAGAAGTTTCTTGATAATGATCTTGCTTCTATTTCTGGCGGGGAACTGCAGAGAGTTGCTATTGCAGCGACGGTTATGAAAGAAGCGAATGTATATGTTTTTGACGAACCAACTTCATATTTAGATATTAAACAAAGAATTAAAGTTTCTAAATTTATTTGTGAATTAGCGAATGAAGAAACTGCAGTTTTAGTTATTGAACACGATTTAATAATTTTAGATTATATGACAGATTTGATTCATTTAATGTACGGGAAAGAAGATGCTTATGGAATTGTTTCGATGGTTAAAAGTACGAAGACAGGAATCAATATTTATCTTGATGGTTATATGAAAGATGAAAATATGCGTTTCAGAGATCATAAAATTACTTTCTTTTCTTCTCCTATTGATGAATCAAGGAAAAGTGATGAAATGTTAACCTCTTGGGCACCAATTGAGAAAAAATTAGGGAAGTTTTCTTTAAGTTCTGAAGGGGGTTCAGTGAAAAAACATGATGTCATAGGGATACTAGGAGAAAATGGAATTGGAAAGACTTCATTTGTTAAGATATTGGCGGGTGTCGATAAAGCAGATAATGGAAAAGTGAATGAAGAAGTAAAAGTTTCTTACAAACCGCAATATTTGGAAGGAAATGATGAACTTGTTATGGTTTTTCTGAAAGAAGCAATTCAAAATTATAAATCTTCTTTAGTTGGGCCGTTAAATTTGGAATTATTGTTCATGAAAAAATTAAACGAACTTTCTGGAGGCCAGTTGCAGAGAGTTGCGATTGCTTATTGTTTATCGCAAGAAGCGGGTTTGTTTTTATTAGACGAACCTTCTGCATATTTGGATGTCGAACAAAGATTAGTTATTTCTAAAGTTATAAAAGATGTTATGGAACAAAAAGGGAAATCTGCATTGATAGTTGATCACGATTTATTGTTTATTGATTATTTATCTGATAAATTGATGGTTTTTGATGGTGAACCTGCAGTTAAAGGAAAAGCTACAGGTCCTTTTAACATGGAAGAGGGTATGAATAAATTTTTAGGGGATTTGGTTATAACGATGAGAAGAGACCCTGAAAATAATAGACCTAGAGTAAATAAACTTGATTCTCAAAAAGATAGAGAGCAAAGAGAAAGTAATAAGTTGTATTATAGTTAACGTTCGAAAAATTTAACATTTTCAACATGTATGTAAGTCCCATCTGTCCCGTAATATCTAACTTTGCCACCTTCTGAACCTTTTTGAAGGTTATCGAATTGTTCTTCATTCATAATAAAACCTGGACGGAAACCCATTTCTTTATCGAATCTCATACCCAATCCATGTATGGGTGCAAATCCATGATAATCAGTAAAAGTTTTGTTAAGTATTCGTTTAATATCGTTCTTTTTAGGATCTATTCTGTAGTATTGCATAATCCAAAGCTATCGTTATTACTTTATAAACCTTTCTGTTTTTAGTACTGTTTAGTGGTTAAATATGGCTATCTCATCACAACCACAGCTATCCCAGCCAATCCAACAACAACAGCTAAAGCAATCAGTCCATTTTTTCTCCCTTTAATCAATCCGAAACGATCTTTCGGAATGTCTACAATAATGTCTACATTTACTCCAGAAACTAATGCAAGAGAATTTTCGTTCGAAAAAATTATATTTAATTTAAATTCATAATGACCTGTTTCAATATTGTAAGGAGATAATGAAAGTAATAATAATTCTCTCTCACCTTTTTTTATCGTTCCATTTCTTGAACTTATTTCTATCCATTCTGGAAGGTCATCATTAATCCTATACTGAACATCTTTATCATTAACATTTATCAAAAATAATGTTTCTTGATCTTCTAAATTTATTGTAGGGGGCGAAACCGAAATACTTTCTGCCGAAACGAAAGGAAGAAGCAGAAGGAATAAGATAAGATATCTCATCCTTCTGCCACCACGTTTATGCTTCCGGCATAAGTGCCTTCCACAGCATTTTCGGGGATGAAAATACTAAATGACAATGGTGTCATACTTCCAGATGCAAGATTTACATCATTCAAGGTTGCATTTTCTGACAATATGTTAAATCCACTACCGAAATTATATGATATGTCGTTAATATTCAGTACATTGTTTCCAGAACTTGCTTCTGTTCCTGAAACCATAAAATCTATCTCAACATTCCCTGTGTTTTTTATAGAAACATTTCCAGTGGTGGAAAGATCGTTATCTCCCTCTAATACACATGTTTGTCCTTGAATTATATTACATTCTAAAGCAGATGAATCCATTTCCATTGAAACTAAGGATAGATATTCAAAACTTGAATTTTCCTCTACCGAAAGATTGTAATTGTTTATTACGTGAAATTCGACTGAATAATTTTCAGGAACTTCATAAAATTCCATGGGAAAATTTCCAGTGTATAATGCGTTTGTAGAATTTATTAAGTTCTCTGTTAAATTGTATTCATCATTTTTTACAACAACCCATACTCTTTCAACGTTTGATATATTTGAATCTTCAACGTGCATTTCTACATTGACATTTCTTACGCCCCCTGGATAAGGCAGGATCTGACTACCAATTGTTAAATTATCATCATCTTCTATAAAGATAGATAATATGTTAGAGTGATAATTTAATACGGTTATTGTTAGTGAGATCTCAGTTTCTTCAGAATATTGAGTGTTCATAAAATTTGGAGGTGCAATAATAAAATCAACAATATTGTTTTGTGTATCGTTCAATCTTTGGAGACTGTATCCTTCTCCTGATGAATTTGAAGGTGTTCCTTCGTATAAGCCAGGATCAATGTTTAGTGCATCCCCCCATCCAACAGCATCAATGATAGTATTATTGAAAACCAAGGCTAATCCAGCATCTGTGTTGCTCATAGTTATTGCTTCCTCATAATCTGCATCAGGCCATGTATCGTTGTCTTTGTCATTGGAAAAGTCCGCATCGGCTACGAGGTAGTAGCCGTGCGGAGAAATCATTGCTCCATTAGGAAGTACGCAATCTTCTGCGGAGCTTTCCGTTTTTAGAACGTATCCGGAAATATCAACACTTTCGTTGGAAGGATTGTATAATTCAACAGCTTCCCCCCCAGTTTCAGTATTTATTGGATCATAATAAACTTCATTAATTCTGACTGCTGATACGAAAAAAGGAATCAGCAGCAATGCCATAAATAATATTATAATTTTCATCTTATCACCTTTTTTTGTGATAAGATTGGTTTTAAAGTGGATTTCTTTTGAAAATTGTGAGAATTTACAGCGATGGAAAATATGTTGTGGTTCTTTATGAATATTTTATTAGAAATCAAAGATTATTTGTATTTTTTCTATTAGTTCCGTTTTTATTTCAGAATTATTTTTAATTTTTCCTTTAATTGTTCTGAATTTATGAAAAAAATGCCTTTGATTCCAAGGTTTTCTGCTGCTTTTATGTTTTGTTCGTTGTCGTCTATAAAAATACATTCTTCGGCTTTGCTTCCAATCTTAGAAAGAATGTACTGGAACGCTTCAACCTTGGGTTTCATTAATTCAATTTCGTTAGAGAAAA
>CAZZGN010000085.1:0-5740 GCA_964654165.1 uncultured Methanosarcinales archaeon
CCATCAATTTCTATTGGGATAATCTTTCCATGTAATTTACCAACCCCCTCAATCTTCTTCATACCTTCCACAGAAAACTTAGCAAGAACAAATTTAGTAGAAAAATTTCCCAAAGTTGCAATTATCTTTGGTTTTATCGCTTTTATCTGTTCAATTAAATAAGGTGTATGTGCAGCAATTTCTTCTGGAGTTGGGTCGCGATTTTTTGGAGGTCTATATTTCAAAATATTCGCAATATATACATCATCTAAAGTCAAACCAATTGCATTAAGCAAACCATCTAATTGCTTTCCGGCCCTACCAACAAACGGCTTTCCTTCCAGATCTTCTTTTTCGCCTGGAGCTTCGCCAATAAACAATATCGCCGCTTTTTCATTGCCTTTCCCAAATACAATATTCGTAGCTGCATCCTTCAATGGACATTTCAGTTCGTCTATTATTTTCTGTCTTATTTCCTCTAATTTCATATACGCTCGACTCTCAAGATTATATAAATAAGTTTCCATTAACTTTAAATACCTTTACTAATACTCTAAAAATGGGGATAAATATGGCAGAAATAGGGGATTTAGTCAAGATAAACGATTATGAAGGCATACTCATGCCATCTGATGGAAAAATAACTATAATAAAGCTCAGCTCAGGCTATAATATGGCCTTCAAGAATGCAAAAATCAATCTTATAAAAAAGAAAGAAGAAGTAAAAAAAGAAAAACATGGGACTATCAAAAAAAATCCAAAACTAAAAAATATTTCAATTTTACACTGTGGCGGAACAGTAGCAAGCAAAGTTGATTATAAAACTGGTGGGGTGACTGCTCAATTCGCACCCGATGAACTTCTACAACTTTTCCCTGAAATTAAAGATATAGCAAATATTGAATCTAAATTAATTGCACAGATGATGTCTGAAAATATGCGCTTTACACATTATAATCTAATTGCTAAAGCAATTGAGGAAGAAATTAAAAAAGGTGTTGATGGAATTATCGTAACGCATGGAACTGATACATTACATTATACTTCTGCAGCTCTCGCATTTATGTTAGAAAATCTACCGATTCCTGTTTTACTCGTGGGAAGTCAAAGATCTTCTGACAGAGGAAGCAGCGACGCAGCTATGAATTTAATTTCAGCAATTTCCTTCATAACAAACTCTGATTTTGGAGATGTTGCTATTTGTATGCATGCAGGAACAAACGATGACGATTGTCTTGTACTTTCAGCTACAAAAACAAGAAAAATGCACACTTCAAGAAGAGATGCTTTTCGTCCGATTAATATAAAACCTTATGCAAGGATCAATTATACAACAAAAGAAATAACTTATCTTAATAATAATTTCAAAAAACGTAGTAATACTAAACTTAAAGTAATGCCTTTCAAAGAAGATTTAAAAATTGGATTGTTTAAGTCTCATACAAACCTTTACGCTGAAGAATTAGATGTGTATAAAAATTTTGATGGATTAGTTGTAGAGGGAACTGGATTGGGGCAACTTCCTAACAGTGTCGTCGATAATAGCACTGAAGAAAGTGGGAAAATTATCGAAAAGATAGAAGAGTTGACAAAAAAGATACCTGTTGTAATGACTTCGCAATGTGTTTATGGAAGAATCGATATGAATGTATATTCCGAAGGCCGGATAAATATGGGTGCAGGAATAATAGGAAATAATTTAGACATGACACCTGAAACAGCTTTCATAAAACTAGCATGGTTGTTGTCGAACAAGCTTGATGTGAAGGAATATTTTCCAAAAAATCTTAGAGGCGAAATTTCCGAAAGAATTGAGAATATCTTTTTGATATAAAATGGATTATAAAAAGCTTGGATTCAAATGCGGAATTGAAATACATCAGCAAATAGAAGGTAAAAAGCTCTTCTGTAATTGTCCAACAGAAATCAGGAAAGACGAACCAGATTATTCTTTTAGAAGAGAATTGAGAGCTTCAGCAGGAGAATCAGGAAAAGTCGATAAAGCCGCTGCTTTTGAACAGCAAAAGAAAAAATATTTCATTTATCGCGGTTATGATGAAACAACTTGTTTAGTTGAGCAGGATGAAGCACCTCCTCGACCCGTAAATAAAGACGCATTACAAGCGACTCTGCAGTTATGCAGTATGTTAAACTGTAAAATTGCTGACAAAGTTATTTTTATGAGGAAAGTTGTTGTCGATGGAAGCAATGTCTGTGGTTTTCAAAGAACTTCTTTAGTCGGAAGCGATGGTTATGTAGAAATTAATGGTAGAAAGATTGGTGTAGAATCTGTTTGCTTAGAAGAAGAAGCATGCCAAGTTATAGAAAGAAATGAAGACCGTGATATTTACAATCTTTCAAGGTTAGGTATACCTTTAATTGAAATTGCTACTGCCCCTGATATACAAAGTCCAGAAGAATGCCAAGAAACTGCAGCAAAGTTGGGAATGCTTTTAAGAAGTACAGGAAAAATGAAAAGGGGAATAGGAAGTATAAGACAAGATGTTAATGTTTCGATAAAAGAAGGGTATCGTGTAGAGATAAAAGGTTTTCAAGATTTGAGAAGCATTCCAAAAATAGTTGAGTATGAAATAAACAGACAGTTAAAAGAAAAGAAAAAACAAGGTCCTCATGTTAGGAAAGCAGAACCTGATATGACAACCTCTTTCTTAAGACCTATGCCAGGCGCTTCAAGAATGTATCCTGAAACTGATATTTCTTTAGTTGATATTGATCTTTCAAATATTGAAAAAATAGAAACAATTGAAGAAAAACAAAAAAGATATGAAAAAGATTACAAATTGAATAAAGATTTTGCATTTCTTGCAGTTAAATCTGGTATTGACTTTCCTGTATTGTTTACTAAATATAAAAATTTAGAGCCGAAATTCATCGTTAATACAGTTATTAATTTGCCAAAAAAGATTAAGAAGATACACAATGTCGAAGTTGACATACTAAAAAACGAATTTGTTCTTGAAGCATTGAATGAAAACAAAATAAATGTTTCTTCTGTTGAAGACATATTAGTTAAATTGGGTAAGGGAGAGAAAGTCATGCTTGATGATTACAGCACATTGCCAATTGAAGAAGTTGAGAAAGAAATTAAACAGATTGTCTCTGAAAATAAAAATTTACAATTCGGCGCTTTAATGGGTAAGTGTATGCAGCATTTCAAAGGAAAAGTCGACGGTAAGATAGTTAATGAGATATTGAAGAAACTTACTTAACAGTATATTTAGTTTTCAATTCTTTAAACTTAACTACATTACCGATATATCTATTTGTATCCTCAAATAACTGATTATGCCTTGATTTTTGCTTTAAATATTCACGTCCTCCAATCCCCATCCCAATAAGAGATAGAATTGATCCTACAACACAAAGTGTACCACATACTCCATCGAGAATATCTGGAGTTTTTTCCCATAGGTGTTTGTTTTGCAGTGTATATGCAGAAACTAAAGCGGAAAATACTAGTGTAGATGTGATAGTGGATTTGACCCAATAACGGCCACTCCCCATAATAAAGTAATCTGAATTAAATTGGTCCTTAAACGAATCATAAAGATTTTTGAATTCAGCTGAATTTGAAAGTTTCTTTTTATAAAGTTCAATGAATTTTTTATTGAAAGTACGTTTATCATCTTTTTTAATTATCAATTCGTTAAATCTGACACGGGGTCCGGTTTCATTCTTATCATAAATACGAACTTCCTTCTTCACATAATTTTTCATTTCATCCAAAAAATAGAATGCCATATCTGGATTTTGCAGTACAGCTGCTAAATTCTCATTCTTTTTGAAAACCCTATTTATTGATCTTATCTCTTTAAGGACTTCCGCATCAAGCGAACAACGCTCACGGTAAAGTTCAAGGATTTTATCTTGATTTACAACACTTGGCGTTATAGAATCGTGCTTCTTTTTTACTTTGACTAATTGAGCTTCCCTTTCTATAAGGTTTTCAATCCTTTCAGTCATTAACATGACAAGAAGTACCCCTATCTACTATTTAAATTTTCCTATTAGAAAGTAGTTACTTAACTCTCCACTTCTTGAAATAAACGACTTTCTCGTCGAGCTGTAGTTCACCTGTAGAATCTTTCAGAAGATTATGCACAACAACACCTTTCAAATACAAATAAATCAAACCATACAAAGTCCACATCATGTCTCTAACTCTTGTAACTAAACTAATAGCCATTCCATAATATGCTCCTTTTCCAAGGAACCTGAACAAACTAACTTGGGCTCCCTCTAATACGCCAAGCGCTGTCGGGACTGGAACCAAATAAGCAATCCCCACCACAATCAAAACTAAAAAAACCTGTGTAAAAGAAGCAGAATAACCAAATGCATGTAAAAGGGCTTTAAACTCAAATATTGTTAATATCCACAACACAAAAGAAATTATAGTAGTGACTATAAACACTCTTTTATAATTCATAAAGAAATTAGTCATTTCTAATTCTGATTCTCTTATTTTGTAGAAATGTTTCTGAAAAAATTCAAATTTCAGTAATCCTAAAGTTCTTATCATTGACGTAAAAACTCCTTTACCTTTGAAAATTCTTGCATAAAACGCCCAGAGTATCGCCAAAGTTATTAAAACAACAATCACTAACATCCATCTCATCTGATTAGATAATACAACCATAAAACCAAAAACTATTGCACCAATTATGGTCATCACAGCGTTCGCAGTCAGCTCCAGACTTTTATCGATAAATACTGAAGACATCGCTTTTTCAAATGGGACTTTATCTTTTACAAGGAAGTAAGTCCTTACAGGTTCTCCCCCCAATCTTGCAGAAGGGGTTAAATAGCTTATTGCAAATCCAGCTACACGATAATTAAACAACTTTCCCAGACTTATAGTATACCCATGGCTTTTTAATATCAAATACCATCTTACAACAAACCCAGAGAATATGGTAATAGAAATTAAGAGATAGATAATAAAAGATGAAGGATTGACTATCCTCATACTTCTAACCAGATTATCAATCCCTATATATCTAAGAGTCATAATAAAAAGAATCGTTCCAAAAAAAAGCGAACTATACTGTATTATTTTTTTTGTCTTCATTTCAATCCCAGGTAATTTGCTGCCCATATCATAGAGTCGCTTGAATAGTAGAAGCGTGAGCTATAAGGCTTTCCATCTATTTGAAATACTTCAAGATGGTTTTTATACTTTTCGATATGCTTCTTATACTTATTTAGGTAGTTTTTAGCTTTCTTCTTGTTTATCTTGCTCATAACTGATATGTAAAGGTAACCTAAATGCAGCCAAATAACATGTCTTTCCCAGTCTGAAGCAAAAAATTCCAGCCAGTGCATATCCACTTCATTGTTGTCTTCTTTAGTATATTTAAGGGGAAACGGCAAATCAAGCTTGTGCTTCTGTAATGTTGATATGGCCTTTCTCATGATATTTTTATCTTGTATCAAACCCGTCCAGAATGGAAGCACATTTGCATCTCCTGCAATATAATCCTTGCCCGAAAGATCATCTAAGAAATAAGTTCCATTCCAGTAATTATTCATTAGCAATTTTTTATAATTAAATAGCTTTAATGGATTATCAAGTTTCAATTTTTTTGCATATTTTTGTACTAAAAAACACATACATATGTCATAACACGAACTTTTCCTTATTGAATAATCTTTCATTGAAGAAAATGTTTCATCTGTAGTAATCGAATATGAAACACCTGGCCCAACTTCTTTTGAAACAAATACTGCTTATGGAAAA
>CAZZGN010000086.1:0-5633 GCA_964654165.1 uncultured Methanosarcinales archaeon
TTATACTCGCCCCCATCCAGTCTTGTGTTTAGATATCCTGCATCTTGTATATCATCAAGATGAAGAACAAGTTTGTAATAATCATTAATGTCATCCGAGTCTTCAACTATATAACTCGCTGGTCCGCTGTAAACAAGGTTATCATTATAGGTTACGTTTATGGTTGTGCTTCCAATTCCTGAGGAATGTAATGGGTCAGCAACTGTCATATTTATGCTGGTTAATTTATACATCCCGTCGTCCCAATTGTTTACATACCATCCATCAAATGGATAATATTCATATTCGACAAAATAGGGATTAATAAAATCGTAAAGGATGAAATAATGTTCAGACGAAGAGTATGAATTTCCATCTGTTGCTTTTGCAAAGAATTCATTATATCCGCTCTCAAAATTCGGAGAGTATAATCCAAAATAATCTGATGGTGTAGATTCATCATAAACTGAAATTTTTTCTCCTGCAGAAACATTGAACTCAAGAGAAGGTGAGATTTTCAAATAAGAAACTCCTGATTGATGTGTGAAACCTATTATTTCATAATAATTTTGATAATATTCATAACTAGTTCTTATAAGATTATCATTGACAAAGCCTATGTGATTTCCAACTATGCTGAAAGCAGTTCCACTAAGATCTCCTTCAAGTTTAAGTTCATTGTCCCCTTTATTTTTTTTGTATTTTAGTATTGCACTATCATCTTCAAGTTCTGTTGTTTCAAGAACTTCGTAAGTTGTTTCCCCAGATTCTATATTTAGCGTAACATCATTTGCACCTAATGAGAATCCTGATATGAAAATGGTTTGGAATGGCGTCACAAATACTTTCAAATCATCCCTTATTTTTCCATAATAATATAATTTTTCATCGTATACATCATGATAAAATTTAGATGAATGACTTTGTTCGGCGAATGAAGGATCAAAATAAATATAGTTTGGTCCTATTCCATTAAATGCATACATGGCCGGATGAATATATGTTTGACTATTTCCTGACTTGTCTTCACCTGAGAAAACAAATTCAACATAACCAACATTCCCCCAGAAATTCAGATAAGGTACATTGAAAATACATTCCCATCCGTCTCTGAAATCCCCTGCATATCCGCATGCAACTTCAATCTCCTGTGAATTAAATGATGTGTTAAAATGAAGCGAATTAATTTTTGATAATTCTGACGAATTTATTTTTACATAATGCATTCCTAATCCAATTGCATCTTTCGTTTGGTCAATAAGTTCTGTGTATGCTGCATCCCTGTATATTTCCATATTGAATGAAGGGGCATTTGTATCTGAAATATTCAAATAGTAAGAAGTCGAATTTACATTTCCAAGCTCGTCTGTTGCCGTTATTACAAATTCGTGAACTCCCGACCACATCTGAGATGTATTTACTGTGACGTTCCATAAATAAATTCTATCTCCTGAATTCATTTCAGAAGATTCCATATAATTGAAGTGATACTCATTTCCTAATAATAATCCTTTGACATCTGTAACGTTAACGTGTAATTGTTCAAAATCTGTATCGTGAACGAAGAGTATGAAAGTTAAACTATCAAGGGAATAAAGTTCGTAGAAAGTACTGTTTTTAACTTCAGTTCCATCGCTGTAATATAATCCGTCGAAGAACGGTCCGTTTCTATCTAAATACACATAGTAATGTTTTCCATGTAAAACTTCTGCTTTATCAAATCCTCTCATCATTACTTTATGAAGAGGGGAAGTTCCATTTAGTGTTGCATTAATAACAAAATTCTGTCCTTCTATTTCTAAATCTCTTAATTCGTGCAAAGAAACTCCATTCTCCATGCTTTTCCATGACACATGATTGGATTCTTCCATTGTTGTACTGTCTATCCATACTCTTTTCACTTCAACTTGTGCAAGAGTGCTATCTATGTCAATCGGTCCTGAAATGCCCGCACCAATATATCCTTCAGTAAATTTGACATCGTTAGCTGTCACTGACGATATTTTCCCATTGTCATCATAGATGTTAAATATCAAACTAGAATCTTTGGCAAATATTTCAATTGTGTAATTTTTTAAATCAGGTAGTTGGAAAAGCTGTGATGCTGCTATTGTTATAAATGCCGCACCATTAATTTTTTTCTGAAGGGCAATAACGGCATAATCATTCGTTCTGAAATCAACTGTTGCGGAATAAAAATTATCCTCATCTTCCCCTCTGAAAAGAACATATAAAAAGTTAGGTCTTTTTTCTACATCCAAAAGATTAAAAGAAAAGTTCATCATAAAATTATCAAAGAAATATCCTTCTAAAGTTCTGTCTGGATTTCCTCCATCCCATTCCGGTAATCTAAGATTCAATGTAGACCCGGGACTGTTATCATGTGAAAGCTCCCAATTTTCATTCGAAATTTTTTCACTATTTGTGTCATAATCCCAATCTTTTACTGTTCCGTTTAAAGCGAAATTAAAGTTTCCATCAACTTCACTAAGTTTAGGAGCGTAAGGATTGTCAGAAGATGTATGTTCTTCAAGAAGCGGAACTTTTAGTTCAGGTTCGACTTCATCCGCACTTACATAATAACATTCGTTCTCTTCCTTAAGACCTCCTTGAGGGGTAATAAGATATTCGTAAAAGTCTGCTCCATAATCACCGCTGCTTTTTTCCTGTGAACTAAAACAAAGGTATCTTGGAATTGTTATCATCTGAGGAACATATCCCGACACCACTTCATTTACATTTGGTATAGTAAATTCTGAATTATAAGGGTCACATTCTTTTGGATCTATGCAATACTTTATGTGTTTGCAAGCAAACGGATCTCCTATAGGAAAATCATAACAAATTAGATTCATACCGTAATGCCCTTCCTTCCATTCTGTAAAATCGTAAAGATTCCCCCCTGTATCTTTTGCAAGAGTATGTGGTTCAAGCTGATCAAAAGTGAATTTTATTTTATCCTTGGCAACAGGTAGGTAATTACATTCAACTTCTACAAGGTATTCTTTTTGTTCTGTTAAATCTACTTCTTCCCTGTGCACATAAAGTTCATAAACTCCTTCATCTTCAAGCGTCATATTTCCTGAGATGTTTTTATGATTCAATCCTAAATCTTGTGAAGTTAAGAAACAAGAAACATTATTCCTTGTCATAACAGTAAGATTGATTCTTGACATGTTCACAGGAACTAATGGAGAAACATTTGTTATTCTTGTATCCGCCTTTACTCTTATTCTAAAATTTTTCGCACCCCTATTTTCAAAAATGTCCATGCATCCAACTGTATAATCATATATCCCATCTGGAAGATCAACAAACTTGTATGTTGCTTGTGTATCAACCATCGTTTCTGTCAGTTTATTATCCCATGCATCAGAAATTGTATAACTTGTAAAAGGAGTTCCTCGTCCCCATTGAGAATAATAAAATGAATTTGGTATATTTGGGTCAAGAGGATCGTATGTTTCTTCAGGTTCGTATTGAAGATTATCTAAATCAGTTAAGTCTATAGGAAGAAGAGGGTTCATTATATCCCAGCAGTATGCAGTTTCATCAGTTTTAAAGAAAATTGAAATATTACTTTTAATTTCTTCGTTACTGCCTATCGGAGGAAGACTTCCAGGGATAATTTTATAATCAGGATTGAGAATTATTTCAGGTGGGAAATTATCTAAAGTAAATCTTATTGAATCAACTTCTTCTATATGGCCTGCTTCATCTTCTGTATAATAATAAAGTGCATAATCTGCGCCAGTGTAATCTGAAAATTGTGTATTTATTCCACTTCCTGAATCTATTCCATTAAGAGGGAAAGAATAACAAGCAGTCGGTGGACAAAGCCCATCTACATTAATGAATCCTCCTGGATCATCCATTGCGCATTCTCCTTCAAATCCTTCTGGATTAATCCAATAAGTCTCGCCTAAGTTTTCTTCATAGAGTGTTTCATCAATTAAACATTTTTGACATGCTGGATAATTGTAACATATTCCAGTCACATTTTCATTTCCTTCATAATATGCATAAGCACTTTGAGGTAGTTGCCCACTCCCGTTATTGTAAAGAGTTGAAATTCCATCGTCAGTTAAAATTTCATCCCACACTCCCAATTCATCTATTATTCCATCAAAATTATATTGTGGGTTTCCTTCTTGTCTGCCGACATAAACTGTTTTTGTAGGATCTATATCAACCCCTGAAAAAGACTTGCAATTTTTCACATCATTAAGGTATACACAAATCTCACTTTCTTTGAATGTTCCGACGAGATAATGCCATTCATCTACTGTCATTATGTCTGAAAAAACTTCAACTACATCTCCACCTTTATCTCTTACTCTGAAAATTCCCCTGCCCAAAGAATCAATTCCTAAAGTTGAACCGTAATGTCCGTCAGTTGGGTCTGTTGAAATCTGCATAATTGTTTGTCTTGTCAATGATTCTGTTTTTATCCAAACAGAAATTGTCACTTCCGAATCTATGTCTGGGTAAGTGCTGTCTATAACTATGTATTCTCCTTCACCAAATTTGTATGCACCTTCTCCGAGCTTTCCATCAGATGTAAATTTGGGACCTGTTAGTAAACCGTGATAATAAGGTTCAAAAGAATCCCTATAATACATACTCTCGACGTCGTTATTTATATTTCTTTCAAGAGGAACCATGGAAACATAAGTTGTATCTATTTCAGAACAGAAATCATCATTCTCTACAGAACATTCAATTCCATCCTTATCCACATCATATCTTAAAAGTGAGAAAGTTGCGTCAGCCATATCTCCAAAAATTAAAGGAGAAACTGAAATTTCTGAGAAAGGAACATATTTATCTTTTCCTACATTTTCTTCTTCTCCGTCTCCATTTGGATCGTTGATGCACCCATCTTCTTCATTAAAAGCACAAAAACCTAATCCAACATAATCAAAACTGTGATTCATATAAATATTCGTTCCAGACCATAGCTTTTCCTGATGTTCGTCTATATCTACTTGGCTTGGAGGTGTTTCTATTGTTCCGAAAGGATTTTCTCCCACTGGGTATCCTGCTTCTGTATAATTTCTCTCCATGCAGTATTCTTTTGTTTGTTCTAGAACTAAATTTCCGCCCTCTCTTACATTATAAAAATTACAGTTCGCATTCGCAAAACTTGCACATATCTCAGATTTAGAATTATCCCCATCATATATGATTCCATCACCGTCATCTTTTGGAAAGCAATTTCCAAATTTCAAACATGTATCTACTGTGCATGCACCAAAAACTTCGTTCCACTTTTTATCAAAATTAGACTGGATTGGGTCATCCATATGTTTTGAACATAACTCACATTTCTGAAGTTCAACCTCAGGTTCTATGCAAACGCCGACGCTGAATTCTTTGTTTATCCAGTTCCATTCACAATCTCTATCTAAACATTTGTTATTGTAAAGCGCATTTGGTTCTTCTTCCTTAAATCCTTTACATGAACTTTTATCTCTATAACCATAACAGCCTAATTCCGATTCTTGTAATTGTAAACAATCTTCAAACGCATCCGTTGAAACATGCTCTTCATCATAATAACATATTTGAACTTCTTCACAGCGGACATCAGTATAGGATTGTCCATTTAATGTATAATGTTCTACTATGGAATCTTTTAATAATCCAAATGC
>CAZZGN010000087.1:0-5586 GCA_964654165.1 uncultured Methanosarcinales archaeon
ATGCGAAGCTAATATACCTGTTGTACCTATTGAGGCAACCCCAGTTATCATAGCTGGTGTCGATGTACAAAATGCAGTAGCTGGTGCAGGTGGCGCTATCTATCCAATAACTGTAACAAATACAGGTTCAAGTGCAAAAACATTCACACTTATTACGGATGTTGAGTCTTGGGCTACCGTAAGAGTCAGTCCTTCAAATGTCTTGATTGTTCAAGCAGGAGAGACTAAAACAGCTTATGTATACCTATCTGCTCATGAGGATGCACCTCTTGGACAGAATATCTTTGCTGTTACAGTAAAAGCAGGTTCCAACGCAGTTGAACAATTCACCTTAACAGCTAATGTTGTTCCAGGTGACGAAGTACAGGAAGAATCATGGAACTCTGTAAGAAGGACTCTTGAGATTGGTTTAGTTGTTCTAGTAATAATTTTGGTTATTCTAGGATTGGTTATTGGTCTTAAGAAGATGAGAAAAGACGACGGGGATGACGACGCTCAGACCTATTATTAATCTTTTCTTTTTTATTTCCTTTTTTTTTATTTTATTCGAAGTCTTAGGGTGAGATATTAAAATGAAAGAAATCACTGATGATTTTAAAGATGTTGTAGACCCGAAAGGTAAAGAAGGAAAAGATTACCCGTATAAACATTGGCAGGTAGACGATATTTCAGACCTCTTAGATAACTATGCAACATTAACAATAACCAGCGATTCACCTTTTTACAAAACAGGTTTCCTGAGTAGTATTAAATGGGCATATGAAAACGTCAAAATCATATTGAGAAGTATCACGGATGTTTTAAGGATATACATTGCAAGTGATATAGATAAAACTATTGAAAAGGTAATGCCCGATTCAGAAATGAAAAACTTCTTAGATAACATAAAACTAGGTTATCTCCTCCATTCAGGAGAAGATCCAGGCAGGATAAATCATAATATGTGCCATATAGATAATCTTTATATTGTAGATGTAAAGAAACTACCATTATTTAGCTCAGAAGTATTTTGGATGGAGCTTACAGACAGCAAAAGAGAACTTTCTTTTTATGCATCATATGCATACAGTTTACATAACAGGAAAATACCAGGTACCGCAGAAGATATGAGTATCATTCTCGGAAGTAATATGGAAGATACTCTTGATTTTGTACTGGTACCAGTTACAGAAAAGTTCAGGTTTTTTAATGATGAGGAATATGAAACAAGAGGCAGATTTGGAAAAATCGAAGATGTATATTCCGGGGGGAGAGGTGAGAGGAAAAGAGCTGTCCTAACCCCTAAAGATGACATTGAAGAAACAGATGTTAAGAAGATATCAGAATTGGTTAAAGCATGATTATTTTATTCGAAGTCTTAGTTTAATTTATATACTTCTTATGTTCAGTTAATTGAATGAAGAAGTTTTTCAAGTATCTAACAATTATCATTTTTATAGTGATAATTCTTTCAATTTCTATACCACAATTCTGGAAATATTATTATGATGAAGGAAGATTTCAATCATGTGAAGTTGATGAAGATTGTGTTCTTGTAGAAGGTGGAATTAACTGTTGTTCATGTGATACTGCAATTAATAAAAAGTATGTTGACAGATTTGAGAATATTATTGAGAACCCTTTTTGTGAAGGGCTGTTGTGTAAGATGTGTATGGCTCATAATGCTGCAATATGTGTTTCAGGTAAGTGCCAAGCGGTCTTTGAACCTTAGATTTCCGATATATTCGAAGTCTTAGTTTAATTTATATACTTCTTATGTTCAGTTAATTGAATGAAGAAGTTTTTCAAGTATCTAACAATTATCATTTTTATAGTGATAATTCTTTCAATTTCTATACCACAATTCTGGAAATATTATTATAATGAAGAAAGGTTAAATTTCTGTGAAGTTGATACTGATTGTGCTCTTGTAGAAGGTGGCAGAGAATGCTGTCAATGTAATACTATTATCAATATAAAATATGCAGATAGATTTGAGAATGCGCCAGTACCTTCCTGTGAGAAGATAATGTGTGAACCATGTCCACACCCTGATGAAATTACTCTAAAATGTGAAGAAAGTAAATGTATTCCTATTTTTGAATAAACTTTATATACACCGACTTGTTCTTTCCTCTTATGCGATTAATACACAAGAACATAAAACAGGGCTTTATTGAAGCTAAAGTCGAAAACCTCGATGATTTATGGTATTTAAGCCATATTATTATTGAAGGAGATCATGTTAGTGGTAAGACTTTTAGGAAGATAAAAATAGGTGACAGTGATAATGCAAAAGTTGTCAAAAAGCCTTTCTACCTCAAAATAGAAGTCATAAGAGTTGAATTTTCAAAGCATTCCGATGTACTTAGAGTTTCAGGAACTGTTACAGAAGGTCCGGAAGACATACCAAAAGGAAGCCATCATACGTTCAATTTTGAAGAAAACACAGATTTTAAGTTAGAAAAAAGCCAATTTCTTTCATATCAGCTTGAAAAATTAGATGAAGCAACTTCAGACAAGGTAGCACCTATATTATTAGTCATTCTTGATAGAGAAGAAGCGCATTTCGCTATAATGAAAAAATATGGCTATGAATATATTACAGGATTAAAAGGAAATGTTCAGAAAAAAGACATGGAACAGGTTTCAAATAATTTTTATAAAGAAATTAAAGATGTAATTTTGGAATATGACAAAAGATACAAACTAGAAAGTATAATTGTTGCATCACCAGCTTTCTTCAAAGAAGACTTCATGAAAGAAGCATCAGAATTAAAAGAAAAAATAACTCTTGCTACAGTTTCTTCTGCGGATAAATCTGCATTTAATGAATTATTGAAAAGAGAAGAAGTAAAAACTGTACTAAAAAAAGATAAAATTGCAAAAGAAGCAAGGATAGTTGAAGAAGTTATGAAAGAAATCTCTCTTAATGGAAAAGCTGCATATGGTTTTAAAGAAACTTCAGACGCTGCAAATGCTGGGGCTATTGAACAGTTGTTAGTTTCTGATAATTTAATATTCAAAATGAGAAAAGAAGATAAATACAAAGAATTAGATTTAATTATGCAATTAGTTGACAAAAGTAAAGGAAAAATCAACATTATTTCTTCAGACCACGACGCTGGTAAGCAACTTGATGGTTTAGGTGGGATTGCTGGTTTGTTAAGGTATCAGTTAAATTAATATACTCCTTTTTCTTACCAAGTACTATGTTACAGATCCCAGAAACTATAGAAAATATTGTTAATTTAACGCCATACATTGTCACTTCTGGAATTGCATTAGAATTAACAGGAGTAGCGATTCTTTTAGTAGTGGATCATTATCGTAACAACAAAAAGTCAAAAATTTTAGAAAACAAAGTTGAAAAGAATACACTTAGTGGAAAACCAACAATAAACAGTTACGCAGAAGAACATGATATAACTAAACCTTATGTTGAAGATCAATTATGAATTAGAAATCAAATAAACTACTCTGTGAGGTTTCTTCTATCAAAGAATCAAAATCTGTGTCGTAAAAACTTAGAACTTGGTTTGCTAAGGGTTTTATCTGTTTTTCAATATAATGTTCATAATCTACTTTGCTGTTTAACATATTTTTTGGTCTAGGCCCATCTAAAGTCATAACATATTCTATAATTGTCGAATCTAATTTTCCAATTTCTTCTAACATTCTAGCAACTTTAACATGTGGTGGAGTTGTTTTTGTGTATTCTTCAGTACTTTTTCTTAAAGCTTTTCTATAAACAAGCAACTCATCATATCCTCCTTCTTTTAATTTCACAACAAAATCTCTAATATATTCTCCAACTTCTTTTTTATAGAATATTTTATTTAACAGTTCCAATTGAAATTTCTTTGCTAAAGCTGTCCAATCTCTTCTAACCATTTCCAATCCAGTAAAGTCAATTTCTTCTTTTCCGTCTTTTAACAATAACCCTGCATATCTTTTTTTAGCTCCTACTTTACTCCCACGAAGATGAGGCATCATAAATCTTGTATATAATTTCTCAAATTCCATCTCAAGGAGATTTTCTCTCCCATATTTTTCTTTTACAAATTTATTATAATGTTCATTTACAGTCTTTTCAATTTCTTTTCCAATCTTTTTTGCTTCTTCAACATTATTTACTAATAAATTTACAAAAATACTGTCAGTATCGCCGTAAATAACATCAAATCCTTTTTCTCTAATCAATTCAGCTGCACTTTGTATGATTTCTCTTCCAAAAGTTGTTATTGCATTGGCTAAATCAAAATCAAAAAACCTACATGATGGGTTTGCTAATACACCATACATAGAATTCATATGTATTTTTATTGCATAACTACCAGTTTGATTATTTTCTTTCTTCATTACATCTCTTGCTTTCCACAAATTTTTCAAAATATTTGGAAGTAACCCTTCTTTCTTATCAAAACGTGCCCCATTAGGAGCTTCAACATAATCTTTAGAAGTTTTTCCTCTTGCAAAAGATAATGGATCTATGTTAAAAGTTCTCATTAAACTAGGATACAGCGACTTAAAATCACATACAATCACATTATCATAAATTCCAGGTTTAGATTTCATAACAAATCCGCCAACAACACCCTTCTCTTTTCTATTAACTTTTACGGAATTTGCAACATAACCTATTTGATTCAATTCTCTTAAGTATAATGAATCTAATGAAGCAACTGAAGCTTGTACACGATCTAAAGGCATTCCGACAAGTAATGCTCTATGTATTGCTAAACTAATTAGTTCCTGTTTTTCTAATATATTGTAAACAAGTTCAGCGTCTTTTAAATTGTATTCAACTAATTTTTTAGGATTATTATTGTAAGCGTCTTCAATTTCCTTAACTTTGTTTTCATTTCCAATTAATTTTTTCTCACCCAAAAATTCCTGTGCAGCTGTATCTAATTTGTAATCAGATAATTTGTAAAAAGTGTTTCTTAACAAATCAATTCCGTCTAATACAACCCTTCCTGGAACGAAAGCCCTAGACGATGCCATAAAGTTTTCTTCTATCCTAACATATGCTTCCTTGCTGTCCCTTCCTATCAAAAAAGGAACATGTAATTGTTTATATTTATCAGATAAGAATGCCATATCGAAATCAATAACGTTCCATCCTGTGATTATGTCAGGATCAAGTTTAAGAATTAATTCGTTGAATTTAAGCAAAGCCTCTTTTTCATTACTCACAACAATTGTATTTTCTAATTGGATTTTTTCATTTCTTACTAAAATAACAGTCTTTAATCTATCTGAATATAATGCAATTGAGAAAAGTTTTTTACTTAATCCATCAGTTTCTATATCAAAAGATAATGTTCTCAAATCAAATTTCAATCCTTTTGTTTCTATTGGTGTTAATGTAGGTTCGTTGTAAACTCTATCAATATAATCTCCTTTTTCATAATCTCCTTCAATGTTGCACGAAGAAAGAAGTTTTTTATCCATCATAAATCTATATGGGAATCTTATATCTGCTTCATAACAGTCAATTTCTTTTTCTTCAAATATTTTCCTTAGTTTTGGAACGTCTGCGGGAATATCTAAGATTATTTTTATGACTTCTTCATCATTGTAATTTTTGAATTTAGCTTCTTC
>CAZZGN010000088.1:0-5499 GCA_964654165.1 uncultured Methanosarcinales archaeon
TTTATTTAGGTATTCAGCAAGCATTTTTTTATCTGGAAATGATATTCCGTATAGACGTTGCAATTGCTTGTTTTTTGAATCAGCACGCCAGTAAGCGCCTGCGAGTTTAGTGAGTTTCAAAGCTTTTAACATTCCTGTTCTTGGAATATGCGGACCTAAACAAAGATCTTTAAACTCTCCTTGTTCATACATGGATGCTTCTCCAAGTTCATTTATCATTTCTATTTTGTAAGGATTGTGTTTGAATTCTTCTATAAGTTCTTTTTTTGAAGGTTCGTGTCTTTTTACTTCCAAATTTTCTTTGACAATTTTTTTCATTTCTTCTTCTACTTTTATCAAATCTTCTGGAATAAAATTATGATCTATATCAAAGTCGTAATAAAAGCCTTCTTCAACAACAGGGCCTATAGTTGGTTTTGCTTTTGGAAATAATCTAAGAACTGCTTGCGCAAGTAAATGCGCTGATGAATGTCTAAATACTTCTTGACCTTCAGGATCTTCGAATTTTAATAATTGTAATTTAGAATCTTTATTAATTGGGGCACATGCATCTACAAGGTTGTCATTTATTTTTGCTGCTACAACTTCTCTTGCAAGGCCTTCTGATATCCCTTTAGCTATATCTAATGCTGTGATTCCCTTATTATACTCTTTTTTCTTCCCATCAGGAAATGTTATGCTTATCTTGGCCATATACGATAGATTTTTAACTTATTATTTAAATCTTTTCCTGTATGTCGTATAAATCAAATATTTGGAAGATGAATTTGTTTCTTTTCCTTAGAGGTCTCCAGTTTTTTGTCGGGGTTTTAGTTCCTTTCTTTATGAATTGGGGAAAACTTTCATTTTCACAAATAATGTTTTTAGAAGCATTCTTTGTTGTTTTTGTGTTTGTCTTTGAAATTCCCAGTGGTGCTTTTGCAGATAGATTTGGAAGAAAAACGTCGTTAATTTTAGCAGCTTTGGCGAATGCAATCGCAGTACTAGTTTATTCCACTTACCCAAATTTCTATATATTCTTAGTTGGAGAAATATTTTGGGCATTGTCTATTGCTTTATTATCTGGACCGAGTGATGCATTAGTTTATGATACTTTAAAAGCTGAGAAAAGAGAAAAAGAATCTAAGAAGATTTTAGGAAGATATAGGAGTTTCGAATTAATAGGAATAGTTGTTGCTGCTCCTTTAGGAAGTGTTATCGCAGATGCATTCGGATTGAGATTTGTTATGGTGTTCACAGCAATCCCATTAATATTTGCATTTTTCCTAGGTTTTAGTTTAAAGGAACCACCTTACAAGGGAGAGAAGAAAGAGACTTTTTTTGAATTAATAAAAAATGGTTTGAAATATTTTAAAAATCATAAAATCTTAAGAGTAATGACTATCGATAGAGTTGTCGTTTATGCTTTTGTTTTTGCTTTTTTTTGGAGTCACCAAGTTATCTTAGAAGATATTAATGTTCCATTGAAATATTTTGGATGGGTTGTTTGTTTAATGACTCTAATTGAAGTTTTTATCTTGAATTATTTGGAAGATATTGATAGATGGATGGGTAAGAAAACTCGTTTAATTTTGATAACGGGTTTATTGCCAGGAATTGGCGCTTTATTAATTGCATTTTTACAAATGCCTGTTTTAATAATTCCCCTTTTAATCATAACTTTAGGATTTGGATTTTCAAGGGATATGGTTTTTATGAATTATATGAACAAACATATTGAAAGTCATAATAGATCGACAGTTTTGTCTGTTATATCGATGGTTAAGAGCATTGTATTTACAATTGTGTTGTTAGGATTTGGATATTTAGTAGAATGGAATTTATATGCTTCTCTTGCTATAATAGGGACATTCATGATTGTAACAACTATATTATCTGGAGTCAAAGAAAAGCATTTACTTGATTGATTACTTCATCTTCTTAGTTATTGCTATCTTTTCACTGCATTTCTCGCAATTGAATGTAATTGCTTTAGCAGCTTTATCCTTTTGTTCTTCAACATTAAAGATTTTTGCGTTCTTCCATTTGAAAGGATTTTCCGTTTCTCCTTCAAATTTACATTTTGGGCATGTATATTTAGCTTCACAAGTTAAAGTTTCTTCATACTCTTCTTTTTCAACTGTGTGATTGCATTCAGGACAGACATAATCTTTTGCCCTTATCTTTACCTTCCCAGTCTTCCTGTCAACAGGTTTTCCCATCAAACCTTTGCCACAACTAGGACACATTTCTTTGTAGACCCATCCTTTTACATAGCCATCTCCTATAGCCCTTTTAGTGAAATATATTAGTTCATTCATTGATTCAGGTTCTTTTACCATTTTATAGCCTCTGTATTTCTATTGATATTGCATCACAATTTACCTTTATATTCATTGGACACAATATGTATTCTAAGTCTTCTTTTTCACAGTATTTTATTAAGTTTTCCTTTTCCTTTATATCATGAAATTTAACAATCACATTAATTCCTAATTTTTCTCTATGTATTATATCATATTCTTTCAAGTCTTCAAGTACTTTTCCTCTTTTCTCATTAAAAAATGCAAGTCTTTTTTCCAAATTGCTTAATTTATCATAGAGTTTATCAAAAAAGTCTTCAACTTCCTTATTAAAATTATTATCAAAGAAATCTTTAAAATCAATATCTGTTGCAATAAATCCCCCATATTCAACGTTTAAAGGTTTCCATCTTCCAAAACTACCAATTATAATATCTCCAAACTTTGCTTGTTCTGTTCCAATTGAAGCTGAGACGTCATTTATCAAAAAACAATCTTTTTTTACACATTTTTCAGAAAATTTCTCCATATCCAATAAAAATGAATAAGCGGACATTGAATTAAGGATAACTGATGTTCCATTCTCAATCTTTAATTTATCGAGATTAATATACCCATTATCAGTGTTTACAAACTCAATTTCAAACTTTAATTTTTCTGCAAATTGTTTGTAAGTTATCCATCCACCTTCTTTTGGAAGATATATTTTTCTGGTTTTTTCTTTTGCAAATTTCAAAGCTAATAAAATCGCAGAATTGCCTTTATCTACAAAAAAGACATTTTTCTTTCCTGTTAGCTCTTGTATGATATGTTCACACTTTTTTCTCATAGACCTTAGTTTGCAAGTTCTATTTATAAATCTTCATAAAATCTTTTAAATATAAACTTCCTAAATATATGTATGGTTACATACTATGACGAAATTGCGAAGTCGTATAACGAATTGTACGAAACTGAACAAAGAAAAAAACTTGAAGTGATTAAATCATATTTAGATGGAAAAAAAATTGCAATAAATCCAAATATAAAAATTCTTGATGTTGGTTGCGGTACGGGTATATCACAAGATTTTTTTGAAAGGAATTATGATGCAGATACATTTGGAATTGATCCGAGTGAGGGTTTGTTGAAACAGAATAATTATCAATGCATGTTGGGAGAAGCAGAAGAACTTGATTTTGAGGATGATGAATTTGATATTGTCGTTTCAATAACTTGTTTACAGAATTTTAAGGATATTGATAAAGGATTAAAAGAGATTAAAAGAGTTGGAAAAGGATTATTCATAATAACATTTCTTAAAAAATCTGAAAACATAGAACTTATGGAAAATAAGATAAAAGAAAATTTTGAAATTGTAGAAAAGATAGAAGAAGAGAAAGATTTAATCTTTATTCTAAATTAACCAAAACTTTAAATACCAGTTAACACTAAAAAGTGGTAGGTGTTATAATGAAAAAAACAATCATATTCATTTTGATTTTAATCTCAATATTTGTAGCTGGATGTTGGCAAGGACCAGTATGCGGTGATGGTATTTGTATGCCTTCTGAAAAAGATACATGTCCGGAAGATTGCGGAGAACCTGATTGTGTGAATGATAGTGATTGTTTTATGGGATGTTATGAATATAAATCATCTCCAGGCGCATGTAATGAGGGAGATTGTATTTATGCAGATACTAAAGTTTGCGATAAAGAAAATTGTAATGCACCTTGTGAGATAGATGAAGATTGTCCAAATCCACCAGGAGGATATGTTGCGTATTGTAATATAGAATCTTGTGAATGTGAAATACAAAATTTAGTATGTCAAATTGATAGTGATTGCGATGATGGAAATGATTACACATTAGATATTTGTAACAATGGTACGTGCACTTATGAAATACTAGAATGTCTCTATGACTATGAATGTGATGATAATAACCCAAATACAATAGATACGTGCGTCGGGAATGTTTGTCATTATAATACACAATTACTATGTAACGATAGCGATGGTTATGACCCATATACAAAAGGTACAGTTACATACAATGGAACTATATATGAAGATTTTTGTATTAATAATTCTTGGGTGAATGAATATCTTTGTCAAAATTCGAATCTACTTTCCTCGGAATCATATCCTTGTGGAGAAGGATTATGTAGTGGAGGGAAATGCCTTAGTCTATATGAGGGATGTCTCGATATGGGAGAAATAGGAAATTTTTACATACAATCATCAGAAGGAAATGGAAAATCTCTCTCTAGTATAAAATCTAGTGGTGTTATAGAAATTAGACCCAAAGGGGATTCATATGTTTTATTTGACCCAATAAACCAAAAACTAATAATCGATATGAGTGAAAACAATAAACCTAATGCCCTAATCCAATCAGAATCTTCATCAGATAATGATAGAGAATTAGGTTATATAATTGAACTTGAGGATGTTCCACTCTCAAAACTATTAAGTGATTTCACTAAAGAGTATGGGATTTCTTTCAATAAGAACTCTGCATCTGGACAGGCTTTATCGTTCAATATGGACGCCCAAAGTGCAAAAATCCAAATCACGACTAATACTATTATAAATATATTAAAACGAAAGAATATCATTTCAAGTAAAGATATTACCCAAAAATATTCCAAAGCATTTTCTGGATTTAGCATATCAGCTAAAGCAGATCCAAGTGTAATAGAAAAAATTACTGGTGTGAAAAAAGTTTACAAAGAGTCTGAGGTAAAAGCATTTCTCAACATTTCAGTTCCTCTAATAAATGCAGATGATATATGGGCTAATTATGTGGATGAAAATGGGGATATGATTAATGGTACCGGAATAAGAATTGGTATAATAGATACAGGCGTCGATTACACACACTCAGATTTAGGAGGGTGTTTAGGACAAAATTGCAAAGTTGTTGATGGATATGATTTTGTGAATCAAGATAATGATCCAATGGATGATCACGGCCATGGAACTCATTGTGCTGCGACAGCGGCGGGGAATGGCGTTTTAAAAGGTGTTGCACCAGGTGCAAAAATATATGCGTATAAGGTACTAAGTGCAAATGGATATGGTTCAAATAGTGATATAATTGCAGCAATTGAAAGAGCTATGGATCCAAACCAAGATGGTGATATAACAGACCATCTCGAAGTTATAAGTTTAAGTTTGGGGCATTTTGGTGGTGACCCGGATGAAGATCCAATGGCAATTGCTATAGACA
>CAZZGN010000089.1:0-5406 GCA_964654165.1 uncultured Methanosarcinales archaeon
TTTTTACATGTTTCATCTGTTATATTATTTAACATAGGGGGTATTTATATTTTACTATATTAAATTATATACCAATACTTAATTAATTGTCTTTTAATACTATCCAATATAACTAATAAGAATTAAAATGCATTATAACATGAATACAACTGAATAAACTGATTTGATTAACCCACACCAATAACAATCTGACCACCTTCAGTAGGTGTCTGAGATTCTATAGTAACTGTAATTGCTGATGAATTTACATAAGATGACCATACTCCTTGTTCAACCTCGGCACCCGAATAGAACCATGGTGTTGATGGAAGATTATCAGAAGTATAGACCCATGGAATTGGTGGAAGAGAATCAAGATTGACCCACATTGAAATTGAATATGTATTTCCTTTTTGTAAGTCTAAATCAATGTATAAATCTTTACTGAAATTTCTTGCCAGGCATGCTCTTCCAGGAGACGAAACAGTTCCATAATTTGTTCCGTCGTTGCTACCTTTAGCATCTACAAAATTTCCTTCGAATTTATAGTAAGCCTCAAGGCTTGTGTCGAGAGAACCTGTGAAAGGGTAGTAAGTAGAACCTGAAGCGAAACTCCTAACAGCTGTGCCTTCTCCCGGTGCATTGTCTCCGGCTTTGACTATTGTGTCAGAAGCAACATTATATTGATAATCGCAGTTGTCGTCAGTGATAATTGCCTCGGCATTGGTATAAGATCCTCCTCCATTAAAATCATAATATTTTTCTGTTGAAGAAAATAAGGTCAATGCATCGCCAGCTGATGGGGAACTACTTCCTCCTGAAGCTGAAGTTATTGTAGTATCAATAGCACCTGAAAATGTAAGTTCTTCTGAAACGTTTTCTTTAATGAAATCCGTTGTGGAATCTATAGTATCATCAGTTGTTGCCCAATTATGAGAAGATATAATCCTTATATCTGAATTGAATACTGCACACCCTGATCCTAAATAATATGTATCAACAACACCATCAGTCATATTTTCATCACTTGCTGTATATACACATCCGCTATCAGCAATGTCTGAATCATTTGAATAAACATGATCAACAAAAATAACGTCGTATATTGTATCTCCAGCCGAGGAGGAATCAGCATTATCAATCAATATTGAATCAGCAGCAGCTGTGTAAACGCCGTCACCGTCAAGATCTATTATAATTGCTTCTGTGTCTGTATATAATGAATTTGCATCGGAGTCATAATATTTTTCTAGTTTTGGATTTCCTAAATAAAGTTGTGTAACTTCTGAAGAAGATAATTCTTTTGACCATATAGCAACTTCATCTATTGCTCCTTCAATAGAACCGTTCTTTTGTCCAAGTCTCCAATTTATTGTATCTCCAAGATTTCCTGCTGCAAATGATGAACTTGTTTTCAATACCCCATCAACATAAATCTTACGTATGTTGTTTCCTAAATCAACAGTATTCACAATATGGTGCCAGCCTGAAGTGTCTATCGCACTATCAGGTGTTTCATACACTCTTTCCTCAGTATCTCTTGTGTTTCCTATTAATCTTCCATACCCATTTAATTTCATCCATGAATAACCTTCCCAGAAATTGTATGTATCTTTAACTTTTACTGAGCAAATTACTTGATCGTCAAGATCAAAATTATCAGAAGATAATGCACTTGTATTGGAATTTAAATTTGACCACCCCCCTACACCCCCATCCTGCAACCACCACTTGTAAGATTTTGCGGTTGTATTTTCGGTATGGGATTCTAAATCATTGTAAGTGTACATGCACGTTAGAGTATCTTGAAAACCTAATGTCGGAGAATAAACATATACATCAGATGGCCATGGATTATCATTAACCTGCAATACTTTGAGTGCAAATTCATGAGTTTCAGTACGCCCATAATCATTGCTGAGTGCCCAGTCTGTAGTATGGGATGCATTATTCTCTACTGCTGTGAAAACTATATCTATCATCCCAGCAATATTTGAGTCAGGAGTTAAGGTGATTATACCTGTATCGTTGTTTATTCCTACTGTGATATCTGCTATGCCAAATCTTCCTGAACTAGAAACAGAAGTCCAATTAATATACCAGCCAACATCATCACCATCTATATCAGAAAAATTCGAACCTAAATCTAAAGTTGTAGATGTGTCTTCATTCCAAGAGTAATATGAAGGTGTTAATGAATTATAATCAGGTGGATTATTATGAATAAGAATCGGAGAGGAATTAGTATATCCTGAGTGAGATATTATGTCAAACGCATCAACTGAACACATCCAGATATCGTAATGTTTTGTATCTCCAGGTTCAAGTGAACCAGATGTTCCGTTTCTAACATCATATGTCATAAATTTTCTGAATGGTGTTACGTTTGTGCTATGAAATACTGATGCAATCAGTGTGTGATTCCATGTTTCGTTGTCACTGTTCCATTCTTCAAATCCTACATTATACTCAGTTATTAAATCCTGGATAGTTGAATAGTTTACAGTTTCATTATTAGGATACCATGAAGATGAGTTTTTGTACCATTTGATTGTATAAACAATTTTATCACCAACATCCGGATCGGTTATATTTACTTCGCATGTGATTGTGTCATTTGTGAAAGGGTGTTTAACGTCTGTTTTATTTGCATTTATAGCGGTGCCATTTATTACAGGTACTGTGTTTAAGAGTCTCTCCCAACCTAGTACAACCCTATTGTCTTCTGAAGCATCAAAACCAATCCCAATGAATGGACTACCGAGAGTCATTCTCGTTCTGTAACCAGAAAAAGTAGATGTATTAAATTCTTGGCTTGTAAGAGCATTATTAGTTATGATTATTGAATAATCTCCTCCCTCCCCTATTGGCTGTCTTGCAGCATGGACTGGTAAAATAAAAATGACCAAGACAAAGAACATTACAACTAGACCCCTTTTTTTACCCATCATATTCATTTATTTATTTGAATTATAATATATAAAACTTGTGGTGGTTTTATCCAAAGGAAGTTAATGGCACAGTTTTAATTATTTGTGTGTTATTCATAACAATATAAAGTTCCTTATTACTACTAATCAGATGAAGCATGTAAATTTGCCCCTCTAATCCTTTATATAATGAAGGCATATTGTTTATATCTGAAGCGTCTATCAGTCTTGGTCCATCACCAATCTCAGCACCACGTGCAAGCATTTTTACAACATCTAAGCTTTGATTTGCTAAGATTTTTATTTCCTGTTGTGAAAGTGTATGTTTTTCTGAAATTTCTTGATTAGGGGAAAGCAATTGCATAAAAATAAGAATTAAAAAAAGAACAAGAATCACTAAGGATACAGATATTATATCTCCCTGTGTGCTTGAATGCTTCATATTTCTCTCCTATTTCTTTTTGTGAGGGTGTTTTACTGACATCGAAAGCATCAGCAAGAGTAATACAATAACAACACCTATCAAGATTGTCTGCACTCCGTCAGCACTGATACCTTGTTTAGGTTTTGGTACGACCGAGCTGTTGAACATGGAATAAGGAATACATTTGTATGCCAAACAAACATCTGACCCATCACAAAAATCATTGTTCATACATTCAAGATCTGACAAAGGAGTTATTGACATTCTTCTGAATGTGTTATCTGGGAAAATGTTGTCGCTAACGATGTAGTTTATTTTATAATATAATGTTGAACTTCTAGATGGTGGAGGGATAATAAGCGGTATGTTAACTGTAGCAGATTGGCCTACAGGTATAATTGAGTTTTGAGTTGTGAGATCTAAAAGAGCAAAAGGAAGCCCTTGTGAATCTGATAATGATAATCCCTGTAGATCAAATTGAGTTTGGCCAAGATTGTTTACAGTAACTTGCCACACTTCCTGACTTCCTTCAAGGCATGCACCAAAATCACATAGTGGAATAACATCCGCAGACCATAAAGGTGTATCTCGTTGTTCTTCTGTGACTTCTTGCGCCGAAACAAATGACAATATAAACATTACGGACAAAAGCAGTAGTAAAACTTTTTTCATGTAATCACCCCGTTTGATATCTAAAAAAATAATTATAGGTGTATATAAACTTTTTGAATTTTTCAGCACCCACCTACTTGTATTACCTCAACAACTTGGGAGGAACATACTTCCACAGAAAGGACTTTTTCTGGATCTGGCAATATCAAAGGTGTGATTCGAACTTTTTGGATTGACGAAAATTCCTCTGGAACGTCAAAGCTGAATTTTTTCGTTTCTAATGAAGATAGAATTTCTTTTACAGCAGTGTTATAAGGATCTCCTTTCTGGGAAATCACTGTTATTTTCAGACTTGAAATTTCCCCATTGCCATTATTGTAAGCAAGAAAAACAACTTTTCCATCAGAAAAACAAATATTAGGTGATTCACCATTAAGTTCAAGTCCAAAATCTATTTCTGAGCAAGGTCCTTCTACAGTGCCGTCCGAAAATTGTGTCCTTCCCCAATTCATGACTACAGCTCCAAGAGCAACAGCAAAAGCTATGAGAAGAACAGTAGCAATAAGAGGTGACACCGCTTTCTTTCTGGTTATCATCCTAACCTCCTCTTAAATTCTTTATCATGATCTCCAATTCTTAAAAGAAGATTATTAAGAATTCGGGAAAGATTTTTCTGTTCTTTATGTGCTGCAATTACATAAGGGATTGTACCTACAATAAGGGCTATAAGCCCCATCATAATTATGAAGTTTAGCATCGAAGAGGTAATGTAGTGATTCATAAAACCAAATACTCCAGTAACCATGAAAACAAAATATAAGAAAACGCTTTTATTTAGAATTATCATTCCCTTCTCTCTACTAAGTCTTGATTTTTCAAGCTCAACTCTTATAATTTGTTTTTCAATTTCAACATATTCTTTTGACTCAAGTTTCACGACAAGTTTTTTTCTTGACATATGAGAAAATTTGGTTGTGTAGTATTTAAAACTTATGTATTGTTCTCGAGTGATAATCTCGTTATTTGACGTGCAACAATCTCTGTCTTGCCTTTAAACCTTTGTACTTTGCCCGTTGCTGATATTTTTTCTCCTTCGTTTAGTTTATCAGATATATTTTCAAATAACACTATGTTCAAATATGAAGGTTGAATTATTGTAATTTTTGAAAAACCTTCATTTTCTTCTATTGAATTTACAACACCTGATATTTTTATCGTTGTATCGTCTTTGTAATTTTCCAGATTCTCTATTGTTGAAGAACTGATATTTGTAACGGATAAAATTGAGAAAAGTGAGACCAGTCCAACTAATGAAACAATGAGGGAAACTTTAAGGAGTGATGAATCTTTCATATTCAATTGGTTGATTGGAAGAGATATAAAGTTTATTCCCAATAAAAAAAAGATTGTTCGAGAGATGATAAGATTATTGCGAATGTTGTGAAAATATTGATGAAATAC
>CAZZGN010000090.1:0-5344 GCA_964654165.1 uncultured Methanosarcinales archaeon
CTTTTTCTGCTATATTTTCTTGCCATAATTTCACCTAGTTATTATTTCGAGTAAAAAGAGAATTATCATCTCTCCAGTATAAGCGAGCTTTCACCAACTTATCTCTCGATACTACTTGGGATTGAATTTTCATTTATAAATGTTTCGAATTGAATTATTAATCCGACAACAAATATTTAAAGAAACTGCATATCCTCTAAGTTATGGATTATGTGCACAGACCTCTAAAACCAATTGAGTCTTTTGCCCTAGCTCAATGGGATATGGAAGGACACACAGGAATGCAAAGAAGAAACGGTATGACTTGGGAAGTCTATCTTAATTACATAATATTAAATGATTTCGAAGGTTTAAACAATCTTAATATTAAAAGAGACGAGAATTTGCTTTACGAAAGAGAAAGTGTCTTGGAAGTGGCAACCAAATGTGCCCCATATTACAATAGAACTCCTAAAGAACTGGCAGATTCATTTATCGATTATTTGGAAACAAAATATCTGGACAAGGATGCATTAAAAGAATTTGAAAGGATGAGATTAGAGATAATTGAGAGGAAAAAGAAAAAATGCTAACAGAAGAAGGTAAAAAATCATTAGAAAAACAACAGTATGGTGTTGTTGGAAGTCATTCCGCTGTTAAGATTTGTGGCTGGACAAAAAACTACATAAGAAAACAGGGTGGATGTTATAAGTTCAAATTCTACGGTATAGCAAGCCACAAATGCCTTCAGATGACAACATCGATAAGTTGTGCTAATCGTTGCATATATTGCTGGAGAGATTACAAAGCACCTGTTGCCAAAGAATGGAAATGGGATGTTGATGATCCTGATTTTATAATAGATAATTCCTTAAAAGCGCAAAAGAAATTATTATCCGGTTTTGGTGGAAACGAAAAAGCAAATTTACAATTGTGGAAAGAAAGTGATGATGTCAAACATGTTGCCTTATCTCTAACAGGAGAACCTATTACATATCCAAAATTCAATGAAATCGTCAATAAATTCCATGAAAGAAAAATATCAACATTTCTCGTAACAAATGCCCAATATCCAGATAAAATAAAAAACCTCAACATCGTCACACAATTATACATAAGTTTTGATTCACCAAACAAAGAAATTGCAAAAAAAATTGGAAAACCTTTATTTCCTGATTATTGGGATAGATTCTTAGAAAGTTTAAATGAAATGAAAAAGAAAAAATTTAGGAAAACAGTAAGGATGACTATGATCAAAGGTATGAATATGGAAAAAGAATATATGGATGAATACAAAGAACTTATACAAAAAGCTGATCCAGACTTTATAGAAATAAAAGCTTATATGTTTGTCGGGGCTTCAAGACAAATACTTTCTAAAGAGAACATGCCATATCACAAAGAAATACTTGAATTTTCCGAAGAACTTGTTAAATTGCTTCCTGAATATGAAATTGAAAACGAACAAGAATCTTCTAGAGTTGTATTATTATCTAAAAAGAAATTTAAAGGTAGGACTTGGATAGATTTTGAGAAATTCTTTAATCTATTAAAAGAAAAACCTTCAGAAGATATTGAAGCCATGGAATACTCCACAACTACCAAAAAAGTGCCTGAAGCTGAGGTTGAAGAGATAAACCTTGAATAGATAAATTATATATACTCTTTATGCTCCTTTTTACATATGCCTAGAAAAAAGAAGCATGAAGAAGAACTCATTCCCGAAAAAACTAAGAGGAATATAAAAAAAATAGCTATTATAGTGGGAATTGCTGTAATCATATTCCTTATTATCTCATTCGCATTAGGATTACAGGTAAAATTCGTACTGCAAGAACAGATGACCTTGCACTTAACTCCTTTGGAGAAATCTATAACAACAACAGAATCTCCTGAAATAACATTTATTTTAGACATCAAAAGACCCAGAGTGTGTAAAACAGAATGCGAATTAAAGCTCACAGATGTCTCCAATAATGAAACATTAAATGAAGATTCAATCTATGATGTATACAACAAAGAAATCACTCACAAACTTCCAATTCCTGACAAAGGAAGCGGTCAAAAGCTTTTCAGCTATAAAGTAACATGCAATAACAGAAAAAGTACGATTTGTTCAACTAGTGAAAAAAAATATTTCAAGACCTCTTTAATAAGTGTAAACTACGAATTAACTGAAGAAGAAAAAGAAATAAAAGAAGATATGAAAATAAAATTAGAAGAATATTTAACAACAATAAAAGAAAATGATATATTGATACAAGATATACAACAACTTCTCAATTTTAAAACAAAAGAAAAAGTTGATTTTGAAGAAAGATTTGATGAAGTAAAATATTTACAAATTAAAAATGAATACTTAACCCTCTGGGAAGGAGAAGATTATATAAAACTTAAAAAAATATTCAGTTCATCCTCTGTCATAAAACAAAACAATGACTTAAAAGACTTGAAAAAAGATATATTGGAAATTATAGATGATTTTAACTACGCTATTGATGTAATTGAAGAAATAAGTGAAAAAAATTATAATGAAGTATACACCTTAAGAAAAACAGAAAGTTTGGACACAGATAAATTAGATTATTTAAAAATAGAAATTGGAAAAACATACAAAACCCTAAACAGCAACTCAGTAGTTTCTTTTGAAGGTTTCATTGACCACGTTGGCAATTTGTACAAGATAAGTGACAATATTTCATTAGATCACACTGCATTAAAAAACAAAGTTGAAGAAGAAGGAATAAACAAACTTAACAAAATTGAAACCCTCTTAAACTTTACAAAATCCAACTCAACTAGTTGTATACTTATGAACAACAGAACAAAAGAAGCAGAAAAGAAAAACAATATTTCACTAAAAATTATAGACGATAAATATTCTCAATATGATAGAACAATTCTTCTTGAAAACATAAATAATTATTTTATATTTTTAGTCGACAACACAACATTTAATTCAACATTAAACATAACAAATTACGATGAAATATTAATAATTAATTCAAGTTACATTCTTAATCCGTATTATAACAATCACTGCTTTAACACAATATCTTACAATTATAGTTTTAATATAAATAAAAACAATTTTACAATAAATACAAAAACATACTTTAAATCAAATATTTCAACTTCTATACAAGATAATAAACCACAATGCTGTGTATATGGGGAATGCAGTGAATGCAAAAACAATCCAACTGAAAATTACCCAATTGTCTTTGTGCATGGACATGCAATAAGCAAAGAAAACCGTCCAGAACAATCTCATGAAGCTCTGTCAAAAATTCAATTGCTTATGGAAGAAGAAGGATTCATTGATGCAGGCCAAATTGGAGAGAGCTCCCTTGAAAACATACCTTATGGTGATTGGGGAAGATTTGACGCACCAATAACAGTAAGATTAAGTTATTACTTATTAACGTATTACGATATAGGTTCGTACAACATTGTCGCACAAAAAACTGATAAAATAGAAAATTATGCTTTAAGATTAAGCGAACTGATAAGCATTGTAAAACTAAGAACTGGAAAAAATAAAGTTAACATCGTTGCGCATTCCATGGGTGGGTTAGTTGTAAGAGAATATGAAAGAATATTTGGGGATGATGATATTAATCTGATTATAACAGTAGGTACACCAAATAAAGGAATAGAAGGAAGAGTAAAAAGGTTCTGCTCAATAACTGGTTCGTCAAGAGAATGTAAGGATATGCATAATGACAGCATATTCATAAAAAGATTAAATTCACATATTCCCGAAGTTCCATTTTACACCATAAGAGCAACCGGTTGTGATATGGGTAAAGAAGATGGAGATGGTGTTGTTCTGGCCAGGAATGTTCCATTAGACTTTGCAACAAATTACGAAGTTGAAGGAGAATGCACTGATTTATTACAGAGTAATTTGCATACTAGATTTATAGACCCTGATCTATATCCGAAAACATATGAAACAATTCTGGGAATTTTATCTTCTGAATAGAAACACAAAGAACCCTGCTAAAAATACTAATGCCCCAACAATAATATGCGGAATGTGGTATCCGAAAATATCTCCAACAGGGGAAAATATCAACGAGCTAACCATGGCTGAAATAACTGTAACCAGCATAACAAAGCCATAACCTCCCCCCATTCTTACCTTGGGAAAATACGAAGAAGCACCTACAAACATAAACACAACAAAAGCTCCATCACCAAGTTCGTGTATAACTCTAAAGAAAAAAGAAAGATAAACATTATTAGTTATTGCCATCATTGCTAAACCAAACCCACTTAACATAAAAGCGAGAAAAAACAATTTCTTCAATGATAAACCTTTATCATATTTATTCCCAATATAAATTGCAAATGCCCCCAAACCTATGATGGGCAGAGACATAAACAACCCCATCTGAGCTGTTGTCAATCCTAAATTTTCCTGAAGAAATAATGAATATACCGTACTTTCGACTCCCCAATGTAAAGTAAAGATAAAAAGCAAAGAAAGGAATATCAATGTTCTTCTATGCATAATATCTGAAATGTATAAATTAAGTTTTTGAAAGCTTATATCTGTCTTGGGTAAAAATCTTAACAAAGGAATGCTCAAAAGAATTATTAAACCTGCAACAGAAAGTAGGAGAGATATCTTAAAATTGAACAGAAGATTTCCACCGATGAATATTCCTATTGCCGCAGCGATACACCTTATACCATCATATAATCCATATCTAAATCCCTTTCTGTCTATAACCTTTTTCAAAATATAACTGTCAGTTGACAGTTTGAATAGCCTATCACCAATTCCATAAATAAACATAAAGATTAACACAGGAATAAATGATTTTGAGAGTGAAAGTCCAAATAAATGTAAAGCAGTAAGTAATATTCCCACAAGTATCAAAATTCTAGAATCAAGTCTGTCATTCAAAATGCCAGATGGAAATGCAATAACCAGGCCTGCAACCGCCATAGCCGAAAAAAATACACCGATTTCAAATCCATTAAATCCTAGTTCATCGAAATATAATGGAAGGAAAAAACTCAGCATTCTAGTTGCAAAAGCTGAAATTGCTACAATTATGAATGTAAAAAGGAAAGCTTTCTTCATAATGTAAAAGAAAAAGAAGTTGTATAAAAAGGTTTACATAAGGTATTATAAAAAATAAATTTATTTCCTAGTTTCCCATCTTCTTGGCTTTGCTCTTGTCACACCAAATTTTTTCTGAGAATTTCTTCTCGCACCAAACTGTTTAGGTCTTCTAGGAGAATCTGTCACCATTTCAATTTTATCTACATGTGGTTTTTCCATTTTCTTTATAGAAACATCAAAATCCCTCATAACTCTTCCAAAATTTTCGTGGTCCCTATCACTTAT
>CAZZGN010000091.1:0-5135 GCA_964654165.1 uncultured Methanosarcinales archaeon
ACCTAAACAAAATTGAAGAAGCTAAAAAACGCGACCACAGAAAAATAGGCCAAGAATTAGATTTATTTTCTTTCGTTGAAGAAGGTCCTGGTTTTCCACTCTGGCACGAAAAAGGAATGCGTATATACAACAGAGTTATTGAAAGTGTCAACAAAATTTTAAGAAGGGAAAATTATCTTGAGATAAAAACCCCAATAATATTACATAGAAGTTTGTGGGAAAAATCAGGCCATTGGGATCATTATAAAGAAAATATGTACTTCACTAAAATAGACGAAAGAGATTTCGCTGTCAAACCCATGAATTGCCCTGGTTGTGTTATGGTTTTCAAATCATCGCCAAAATCTTACAAAGATCTCCCAATAAGAATGGGTGAATTTGGTTTGGTACATAGGCATGAATTGGCAGGTGTCTTACATGGTTTATTCAGGGTAAGAAGTTTTACACAAGATGATGCTCATGTTTTCACAACAGAAGAAACGTTAGTTCAGGAAATAATCGCTTTAATTGATTTGGTCTATGAGATTTACTCTTTATTTGGATTCAAAAAAGTTGACGTCGAACTTTCGACAAAGCCGGAAAAGCATATTGGAACTGCAAAGATGTGGGAAAAAGCTGAAAATGCATTGAACGAATCTCTAGCAAAGAAAAAAATCAACTTCAAACTAAATGAAGGAGACGGTGCTTTTTACGGACCAAAAATTGACTTCCATGTCAAAGATGCAATAGGAAGGAGCTGGCAATGCGGAACAATCCAAGTAGATTTTGCAATGCCTGAAACGTTGGATATAACGTACACTGGCAAAAACGGAAGAAACGACCACCGCCCGATAATGATTCATCGCGCAATATTAGGAAGTGTTGAAAGATTTATCGGAATAATGATTGAAAACTTCTCAGGGAAATTTCCTTTATGGTTGAATCCAAATCAAGTTAAAATTTTACCTATTACCAATAGGAATTTTGATTTTGCGAATAAGATTGCATTAAAGATGAAAGAAGTTGGTTTATATGTTGAAGTCGACGATAGATCTGAAACAATCAATAGAAAAGTTATGGAAGCACAAAAAGACCAGTTCAATTACATACTAATCGTCGGTGATAAAGAACTCCAAAACAAAACTGTTAATGTAAGAACAAGGGACAATAAAGTCCACGGCGAAAAGAAAGTTGATGATTTCATAAAGCAATTACAAATAGAAATAAAAGAAAGGAAATAATAACTATCTAACTTCAACTACTGCTTTTTTTTCTTCTACATATTCACCGATAGAGGCATTCTTTTCACCTAATTTACCTTCATCGTTAAGAACATCTTTAACAAGCATAAGATAATCTTTCGCGCCGGCAGAACTTGGTGCATATTTGAATATTGATTTTTTGTGCATAGGTGCTTCTTTTAGTTTACTGTTCAAATTAACAGGATTAGAAGCATATTGGTAAAATTCGTTTTGTATTTTTTTTAATATCGTGTTGCATATCTTATTCCTTCTATCAAACAATGTTGGAATGATTTTAGAAATAATAATATCATGGCTGTGTCTATCAGAAAATTCTTTCATTGTTTTTATCATCTTTTTCAGGCTTTCAAATCCAAGATAATCCGAAGATGTTGGGATAATAACTTCACTTGAATACAATAATGCGCATCTGTTTATTGATGACATACTCGGACCGCAGTCAAATATAACATAATCATAACCTTTTATAGTGTTAAAGCGATTTTTTATTCTGACTTCTCCTGATTTTTCATTTAATATATCCTGATCAGTGTATACAACATCCTTGTCCCCTTTAATTATGTCCAAATTTTTCCCTATGGAATTAATGCATTCAGTATATAGTACATCTTCAAATAAGAAGTCATATGCTGTTTTGCTATTATCAACTGATATTGAAAGCTCTATATTACTTTGTGGATCTAAATCAATAAGCAACACTTTCCTGTCAAATCTTGATAATCCTGCGGCAAGATTTAATGCAGTAGTGGTTTTCCCAATACCGCCCTTTTGATTAATAACACATATCTTCCTCATGAACATCTCCCTCTTTATGATAATGATAATTTATCTGATATTTAAAGATTTCTATTCTGTAAACTAGTATATAAAAAAGTATATTATGATAATCACAATTATATATAATCTATTCTTCCAATAACACAATGAAAAACATACTTGTAAAATCATATATGCAACATTTTGAGATGGTTAACCTTGAACGTTATGGAAGAGAAGCAATTGCCATTGTTACACCAGGAGCGATAAAAAATGTAGGAGACCATAGTAAGTTCATTGATGAACCAGATGAGTTTTACATAAGAAGTGCGATTTACGATATAATTGATCAATTACTTGGATTAAATAACAGAAATTTTAATGAAGCTCCTGTTAAAGAATACCTTAGAGTGATTCTAGAAAGAACAGTGAACGAAAAAGACATAGCATATATAGGTTCTTATGCAAGGAATATAAATGGAGTTACATATCTTTCATGGAAAAAAGGAGAAAAAATTTATGGTGAAGAAAGAGACGTTGAAATGGTTGCGGCGTCTAATGTTGTAGAAAGTATTAAAGGTGATATAGGATTGATAATACTAGATTATTTTAACTCAGGTAAAGGTTCTTTTTTTAATAGGAAGATTCATTTTATTTCTAGAAGTGATAATCCAAATAAGAACCCTGCCCCACAATACAGGTTTATACCTTCTTTCGATGCATTAATTCCAGAAAGACAAGAAACTGCAAAATACCAACTACCTCCAATCCGATTAGATTAATTTTCTGACAACATCAACCATTCTATGAGAATAACCCCATTCATTATCATACCAAGAAACTACTTTAACTAAATTCCCCATGACTTTTGTCGACAATGAATCAAAGATGCTTGAATGTGCATTCCCTATGATATCTGTGGACACAATAGGATCTTCAGTATATTCTAAAATTCCTTTGAGATGGTGTTCTGCAACATTCCTAAAAAGAGTATTTACTTCTTCTATTGATGTTTCTCTCTTAAGCAAGCAAACAAAATCTGTTATGCTTCCATCGGGCACTGGAACACGTATTGCCATGCCATCTAATTTACCTTTCAAGCTAGGAATAACTTTAGTGACTGCTATTGCAGCTCCCGTTGTTGTAGGTACAATATTAACAGCCGCTGCTCTTGCTCTCCTTAAATCTTTATGAGGCGCATCGACCATCCTTTGGTCTCCTGTGAATGCGTGTACAGTCGTCATAAATCCTTTCTCGACACCAAAATTATCATTCAGTACTTTTACAACTGGAGCCAAACAATTAGTTGTACATGAAGCATTGGAAATAATATGGTGTTTTTCTTTATCATAATCTTTTTCATTTACTCCGATAACAATATCAAAGTCCGCGTCCTTTGACGGTGCAGAGATTAGTACTTTTTTCGCTCCAGCTTTAAGATGTTTTGCTGCATCTCCTCTCTTCGTAAAAAAACCAGTGCTTTCTACAACCACCTCAATATGAAGATCATTCCAAGGCAAGTTTGTAGGATCTCTTTCAGCGAATACTTTAATCTGCTTTCCGTTCACATGAAGAGAATTCTCATCAAAACCAATTTCTCCTTTAAATTTTCCATGAACTGAATCATATTTTAAAAGATGTGCAAGAGTTTTTGTATCAGTAAGATCGTTAACGGCAATAATGTCAATATTTTCAAAGCCTTGTTCATATGCAGCTCTAAAAACCATTCTTCCAATCCTACCGAAACCATTAATTGCAACATTTATCATTTTAATTCCCTACTCCGGATTGATACCCATTCTTTTTTCTAACTCAGCAATTTTAAGCGTTGTTTTGATGACAGTGTCAGGATTCAAAGACATAGTCTGTATACCACACTCAACAACAAATTCAGCGAATTCGATGTAATCAGATGGTGCTTGTCCACAAATCCCAATGTATTTTCCTTTTTTATTAGCGACTTCAATAACCTTCTTCACCAAGATTTTGACCGCATCATTTCTTTCATCATAAATAGATGCTACAAGTTCTGAGTCTCTATCTACCCCTAGTGTCAATTGAGTTAAGTCGTTTGTTCCTATGGAAAAACCATCCCATATGTCTAAAAATTCTTCTGCCAAGATTACATTTGAAGGAATCTCGCACATCCCTATAACCTGCAATCCGCCTTCACCCTTTTTCAGACCATTCTCTGCCATAACATTAAGAACTTCATGAGCCTCTGTTAAAGTTCTGCAAAATGGAATCATTATTTTCAAATTATTTAAGCCGAATTCTTCCCTAACTTTTTTCATCGCCCTGCATTCTAAGGCAAATCCTTCCTTATAGTTTCCCGAATAATATCTTGAAGCGCCTCTCCAACCAATCATTGGATTATCTTCAGTAGGTTCAAAATACTTCCCCCCTAAAAGATTGGCATACTCATTCGTTTTAAAATCCGACATCCTTATGATAACTGGTTTTGGATAAAAAGCTGCCGTTAATCTCCCGATACCTTCTGCTAACTTCTGAACAAAATATTCTTTTTTATCTGGATAGCCTGATGTCAACTCTTCTATTCTCTTTCTATCTTCCTTGTCAGTTACTCTATCAAAATGTAATAGTGCAAGAGGATGAACTTTAATGTAGTTGATAATGAATTCCATCCTTGCTAATCCCACTCCTTCATTTGGGATGAAACTTTGTTCAAATGCCTGTTTAGGATTTGCTAAGTTCATCATTATCTTTGTTTTTGTCTTTGGAAAATCAACTAAATCTGTCTTCTCTATCTCAAAAGGTAATATTCCTTCATAAACATAACCTTCATCTCCCCTGTTGCAATCCACAGTAACTTCTTGTCCAGAATTAAGCTTTTGGGTGCCGTCAATCGTCCCAACTATGCATGGGATGCCTAATTCCCTTGAAATTATAGCTGCGTGGCACGTCCTTCCTCCTCTGTTCGTTACAATAGCTGAAGCAATTTTCATAATTGGTTCCCAATCTGGGTCTGTTATTTCAGTGACCAACACTTCTCCTTTTTTAAAATTAAATATATCTTTAACATCCTTTATGACATTTACCTTCCCACTTCCAATCTTTTCACCAACACTATGTCCTTTAATCAGAACCTTTCCTTCTTCTTTCATAACGACTTTTTCA
>CAZZGN010000092.1:0-5087 GCA_964654165.1 uncultured Methanosarcinales archaeon
CCTTAGAAAGATGGTGCAAGAGATATTATGAAGGATTAGGCGCATATTATGTAACAAATCCTAAAGGTAAGAAAGAAGATAATGGAAAATGTTTTAGCGTTTATGGAGATTTAATCATACAAACTACTTATCCACAAAAATTAGCAGATGATATAGATAATATTTACAAAAAAACAAAAGACTTTGAAAGTTTTGATGCACATGAATTAATTAAAATTCTAAAAGGAAAAACAGAAATTAAAGTAATGATAATGAGAAATCCTTTAGTTGCAGAACAATTAAGAAAAGGAGTTATGAATCATTTCTAAAATTAATATTTTAATAATGCTGAATTTCCATTTACTCCGGCACCCATTGATGTGAGATTGATAACATCTCCTCTATTTATTCTATGATCTCCAAGACCCACACCGTATTCTTTTGCATTTCCATTAATCAGAAAGTGGAGCATAATCACTTGTGTGGCAACAGAATTATTAGCAAGATCCCTAATTGTCATTGGCATTCTCAAACCACCAATGTCTTTTTCCTTAAACTCTCTTCTCTTAACCCCATATAAGTCGAAAGTTCTCATTAAGGTTTTTTCATCCATATTATTATTTGCTTGATGCATTACAAATTTAAAAACGTCTTCATAAGATAATCCAGATTTATCAATGCATTCCTTCATCACTTTTGGTATTTCTTCAATCACTGCCTTATAAAGAGCACTACCATCCATTTTTAGGAATTGCCGACCATTTCCCCATTGGGCATTATAAGATGGCCCCATTTTTAACAAAGGTTCATAATCTGAAAATGATTTAGATACACTTGAAATAATCCCAGCAGATTCATCAAATCCAATTCTTTCTATCAATGTCATCCCACCGCCATCAGAGTAAATTGGTCCATCCCTATCAAATATATCTATAACTTTAGATAATCTTTCTGCCCCTATTATCGAACCAAGTTTAAAGCCATGGGTCTTAAGTAAATAATCTGCATGGATCATACTTTCGAGCCACCCTGGGCATCCAAAAAGTAAATCAAAAGTAACTAACTTAGGATTATTTGCTCCAAGATTTTTTCCAGTTTTTTCAGCTAAACATTCAATACCATTATGAATGTATACTATTGCACCAATCTTATCTTTTTCAATAGAATCATCATACTTAGCCTTAGCATCTCTAAATATTCGTTCAGAGTAACTAGTTTCATCTCCACCATAGATTACGAGAATCTTTTTACCAGGAATTTCTTTGAGTAAGTTTTGGTTCCATGTCTGTCCGGGAATAATATCATAAGCTAAAATTTCTGGGTCAGAAATACCAAGCCCTTTTTTAATTTTTGAAGCAAAACTAGAAACAAAATCATAAGATTTTCCAAGTTCTGTAACATCTCCAAAATTATGTGCGAAAATTATCAAATCAAGATCTGAAGGTGTTTTTTTAGAAGAATTTAAACCATCTAAAGTGGCCTTGGTCCCTAGTTCTGATGTAAGCATATCAGGAGAGTACCTTCTTCTTTCTATGCCTGTAACATTAGTTAATTCATTTAATATTGTTTTAGTTGACTTAACAATCCCTGCATCATCTTTATAGTTTTCTCCTTCTGCATCTATAAAAATCCTATCTTCGAATTCTGAGTTTTCAATAGGAGTTTTATCAACACATATCCCAGTCCCTATTATTTTTGATCCATATTTAACCATGTTTATTTTCCTTTATTAGAAAGTTTGTCACTTTCATAAATTTTGGTATCCTTTATCTTTATATAAATATTTTCATTAACTTTGTGAAGATTTTCGTCCAAAACTAGTGACGAAACTAAACATTTTTTCAATATTTTTTTAGTATCTTTTTTATACTCGACCTTTATACCTCGACAAATGAAAAAATTATCACTATTGGTGGCAGCATTATTATTAGCAGCAACATACACTAAATCTCAAGAAAAACAAGATTGTAATCCTTTAACACAAGAAACACAAGAGATACTTAGAGAACACGGAGAGAAAATATTATCAAACTATGATGACCATAATTATATGCCAGATGGAAACAATATGTACTGGAAAAGTTTTGGAAATTATACGATTTTTTATAATGACGAAGACGGAAACAAAAAAGTAAGTGAAGGGGATGGAATGAGCATAACGGGTATTATAACTGACATGTATAGTTCGCCAAAATACACTATCACCAAAAATGGAGTTAAAATAAATCCTTCAACACAGGCAATATCTATTATGCTGGGTAATATGATAATGAATAACACTCTACATGAATTTAATTCACTTTTAGGATCATATTGTGACATAAGTCCTGAAAACACAAATTTAACATTACCAGAAGATATGAGACGTTCAGATATAATATTGAATTACATAGAAGCTCCAAAAATTCAAATCACAGAAAATACAGATTCTAAATTCTAATAAGGAAGTTTTAAATATTTCTTAAAAGAAAATAAACTTAATGTTAAAGAAAATTTTTGTAAACAGTTACTTAGAAGCTAGAAAAGAGTTCAAGAAGGAAACTAAAAATCTTAAACAATCTTCATACAATGTAGTTGATAATCTTACAGTAGACGTGGCTGAGCATCATCCAAAAAAGAAAGACACATTATTGATTATACAATCTGGAGTTCACGGTGTTGAAGGCTACGTTGGAAGTTTTTTTCAGCTTTATTTCATGAAGAATTATTTTAATAAGATAAAAAAGAAGATGGGTGTCCTTCTTATCCATTCATTAAATCCTTATGGTTATTATCATAATAGAAGAGTTAATGAAAATAATGTGGATCTTAACAGGAATTTCATAGACGTATTTGATCATGAAGAATTTGTCAATAAAAGAGTTGCAAGCTGTATGAGAAATTCCTGTTCTTTTATTGCACCGAAAAGACAAAGAAAATACCCCTTAGTAGAGATTGTATTTTTTTGGTTTAAATTGATTTATACAACAATAAAATATGGTCTTAATAATGCAGTAAAGGCTGGATCTTTTGGCCAAACAAAATGGTCGAAATGTGTTTGCTTTGCTGGAAAAAAGAAGGAAATGTCAAATAAGATCTTCACAGAAATAATCAGGAACTCAACAAAAGGATATAAAAGAGCTATACTTGTTGATATTCATTCTGGAACTGCAAAAAAATTTCATTATCGTGGTTTTACATCAACTCCTGGAAATACAGAAGGATTCCAATTGCTAAAAGGTATTTTTTATGACCTCCAAAAAGATGGTAGGCAAGGAATGGGTATTGACATCAGAGGAAGTGCTGCTCCCTATTTCCATAAAATCTCAAAAGCCAAAGAGAATGTTGATGTTTCAATTGAATTTGGAACAATCCTAAAATATTCTACACTTCTCTCAATACAATATCTCTCTCACCTTCTTGTGAAAGAAAATCAAGTCACACATCAAGGTCCAAAATATAAAATCCCTAAATACAGGAAATTGATGAAAAGGGCATATTTCCCAGATTCAAGAAAATATAGGAAATTTCTTATTAAAAGCTCAAGAAAAATACTGGACAGGCTCCTCTTAAAGCTCGAGGAAAGTAAAAGATAGTTTTATAAATAAATTCTTTTTCTCATAACATACCTGTGGGGGTACCAGAGCCTGGTCAAATGGGCAGGACTTAAGATCCTGTGACTTAGTGTCTTCGAGGGTTCGAATCCCTCCCCCCACACCATTCTTTGCCTCCGTGGCTTAGTAGCTATAGCGGCTGCCTAGTAAGCAGCAAGTCGTGAGTGCAAGTCTCACCGGGGGCTTATTCTAAATGAAAACTTTTTTAAGTGAAACTATTTTCTCCGAAATTATTGCCTCCGTGGCTTAGCGGTAGAGCATCGCATTGGTAATGCGGGGATCCCGAGTTCAAATCTCGGCGGAGGCTTCATTCTCCATTAAATTTATAAACAATGAAATCTTTTCCCTTCTTCAAGAGGTGGGGGGAACAATAAAATGAGAAAATTATTAATTATAAGCATTATAGCAATTATGTTATTAGCGGTTTCTGTTTCAGCATATTGCCCTGTTAAGGAAAAGATGGATAAGGGTTGTGCAAAACAAGGTGTATATTCAAAACACAGTGTATATCCTTGGTTCGATGTACAAGACAACCACTGGACTAAATACCCATTCTTTATGTCACACAAAGAAACAGCAAGAGCAGTAGCAGGTTGCTGTGATCCAGATTATTCAATGGCATACAAGAAAGAATGGTTCAATCAGTACGGCATGCATTATAAATTTTCTAAAATGAAGAAAGGTGTACACATGAACAATTTCTGTTCATGATTTTTTTATTTCTATTTTCATTCCAATTTTTCCATATTTGTTCCAGAATTCTATTAACTCATTGTTTTTCATTCTTATGCATCCATGAGATACTCTCCTGCCCAATAACTCTGGTTCGTTTGTTCCATGCAATCCTATATCCCCCCACTTTGTACCCAGTCTAAAGAAATATGGTCCGTAAGCATATCTGCCCTCAAAAAGCCAGGATGAACTATTTTGTTTTTGAATTATGTCAAAACTACCCTCAGGTGTTTTACTATCACCTCTCCTCTCTTTATTTCCTTTGTATTTCCCTGTCGACACTTCATATTTTTTTATAACATCCCACCCGTTACTATGTTTTCCAAGAACATGCATCTCTTGGTTTGATTTATAGACAACAGCTTTATAATCTGAATACGTTTTTACATAATAAGTTTTTTCCGGAATTCTTTTCTTGACAACAATTTCTTTTTTAACAGGAATTTGATCAGGTTTAACATCGCTTTTTGGAATACCTAAATAAATAGCTAATGGGATTAATGCAGCGGCAGCATATTTTAATAATCCAATACTTATTCTTTTACTCTGACTGTCTTTTTTATTGTAATGATTTTCATTTCTTGCAATGTAATTTTTTAATTTTTTCTCAACTTTTTCTTTTAATTTTTTTACTTCGTCCTTATTTTGCAGATATTTATTCTTTTCAATCCTTGCCAGTGCATACCTAACAGAATCCAAATCTTCCAATGAACCCATTCCATTGACATAATCTAATTCTTTTTCTATTTCTTTTAATCTGTCTTCAAGGAAATAATGGGTTTT
>CAZZGN010000093.1:0-5035 GCA_964654165.1 uncultured Methanosarcinales archaeon
CTGAATTAAATAAAACTATGAAACGTTATGATTCTCTCCCGTACCACGAAGGCAAAATATCACCCACCCAAGGCGGAGCGTTTCTTCTCTCGCACAGCGACGCAACAATAGAACACGTCACAATAGACCATAACACCGCAAATAAAGGAGCAGGTATGTTTCTTCATAATTCAAGTCCGACACTCTCTTATAATGATATAATTGATAACACTTGTGAGAGACATATTACTGAGGGGGGAGGCATTTATATGCACCAATCAAGACCTCAAATGTACAAGAATACTTTTAGCGGTAATAGTGCATGGAAAGGTGCTGGTGCCTTTTTACTCAAGTCAAATCCTAAAATGGACGAAAACATATTCGAATCAAACTTTGCACTATCAGAGGGAGGAGGCATGTATTTTGATAATTCTAGTCCAACAATGACATTGAATACAATTAGATTAAACAGTGCTTCATTCAGTGGAGGATTACATTTAACGCATTCATCCCCTTCATTGATAAATAATACGATTGTACAAAACATCTCAACGAATGCACACGGAAGTGGAATCAATTTATATTATTCGAACCCCCTTATGGAAGGGAACACAATAACTTATAACACAACGAAAAATGAGGGTGCAGGGGTATGGCTTAAACATTCCAATCCCAACCTAAGCAACAATACAATAGAAAATAATAAGCCTGTCAATATTGCTGAGGCCCCAAAAAGGATTCCATCTCCTAAGAAAAAATTCAAACTATTTTAAGTGTGACATATTTTAAAACAAAAATGAGCATAGAAAAACAATTAGGTGGAAGTAAGAAAAGTGGTTCTATAGAGAGAGCATTGAAGACTGACACTGATGGAATCAAATTAGGGGATTTTATTAATGAAAGTATAAAAAATATGAGAGAATTGGAAGAGATGGTAAATAAATCTGAAAATTCCACCTCTTCGTCAGAAGAACCTGAAAGTATACACAATGTTTCTCAAACACCAACTAAAACTAGAGATCAATTGATGATTGAAGTTTTATTTAATTATAATTTTGATTATGTTAAACAGAATTTTTACAATAATTCATTGACTAGTATGGTTCCAAGCATTTGTGATAAAATTTCTAAAGTTACAAATCCTTTTTCGGTTAGAGAAGTTATCAATGCATTTGGAGAATATGTAATTGAACAAGCTCAATCAGAAAATGAATTTACAAAGAAAGAAGAAATACTAAAACTTGGTATTAAAGTGTATAATTTGAATGTGACCGAACAAAATAGAGCCGCAGATGCATTAAGAGAATTGTATATGGATAAGTCACATGAGGATGGAAAGAATCTCAATCGTTGGTTAAGAATGTATTCATCTGTTAAAAATCTTGAGAAAAAATGAGCATAGAAAGTAACTTAACAGGAGATAGAAAAGGTTCTATAGAGAGAGGACTAGAAGATAGGATTGACAAGAGCATAGGGGATATCAATGGAAAGACAAAACGCGATCCAAAAGCGGACCTTTTGTTTCATGAAGGAAATAAACTTGCTGATTTGAAAAGGTTTGAAGAAGCAATTAAATGTTATGATAAAGCTATTGCAATTGATCCAAACATTACAAATGCGTGGTATAACAAAGGATTTGCATTAGATAATAAAGATAGATTTAGAGAAGCGATTGACGCGTATGATAAAGCTATTGAGCTTAAACCCGTTCATGTAAGTGCTTGGAATAATAAAGGGATTGCATTGAGTAAATTAGGGAGAAATTTGGAAGCAATTGAATGTTATGAGAAAGCTATTGATATAAACTCTTCTCATCTAAATGCTTGGTATAACAAAGGGAATGCATTAGGCGATTTAGGAAGAACCAAGGAAGCTCTTGAACATTATGATGAAGCAATCAAAATTGACCCAAAGCACCTAAATTCCTGGTATAACAAAGGAGTTACTCTTGGTAAACTAGGAAAAACTAGGGAAGCTCTTGAATGTTATAATAAAGCGATTGACATTGATTCAAATTATGCAAATGGATGGTACAACAAAGGAAATTCATTGGGCGATTTGAAAAGATTTGAAGAAGCAATTGATTCTTATGATGAAGCAATTAGGATAGATCCAAATTATGTAAATGCGTGGTATAACAAAGGAAATTTTCTCTGTAACTTGAAAAAGTATAAAGAAGCGATTATATGTTTTGATGAAACAATTAGAATAAAACCAACTTATTCAGATGCTTGGTACAACAAAGGGTGGGCGTTGGAAAAAAGAGGAAGGTTTGGAAAAGCCAACAAATGTTTTAATGAGTGTGCAAGGTTAGAAATGAAATGAGCATAGAAAAAAACTTAACTGGAGATAGAACTGGTTCTATAGAGAGAGGACTAGAAGATAAAGTAAAAGATTCTCCAGAGAAAGTTAAAGAAATTCCATATCAAATTGATGATTACGTTAAACTTGCTAAAGGAACTTATATTGTTGATAAAGAAATTAAAATTTCTGAAACTGGAACTTTAGATATTGAACCTGGTACAAAGTTCTTGTTTAAAGAAAAAGCAGGAATTCGTTGCGAAGGTGTGTTAAAAGCAGAGGGAACTGAAGAAGATGTTATTGAATTCTCTGCACATAAAGATAAGTGGAAAAATATTTACCTTGAAGGAAATATTTCTTCAAGTTCGATTCTTAAATATTGCAAAATAAGTAGGGGCAGTGGAAGATCAATCAGTGGAAAAAATTATGGAGGGGGGATATTCCTTAATAATTCAAATCCAACTATACAACATGTCATTATCGAAAATTGTTCCGCCGCAAATGGGGGAGGGATATATTTAACTGGATCAAACCCTGAACTAAGCTACAACATTATCAAAGAAAATACTGCTCAATGGAAAGGGGGAGGGATTAGTTTAAATGAATCGAATCCTAAGATGTATAATAATGACATTATAGAAAATCATTCTAACTACAATGGTGGAGGGATATGGTTACATGAATCAGTTCCTGTTATGATTGAAAATACTATTAAAGGAAATACTTCTGAGTGGTCTGGAGGAGGGATGTATATCTCACGTTCAAATCCTATTATGAATGATAATACTGTTAGAGGGAATACTTCCACTTTCGACGGAGGGGTGCATTTAGTTGATTCAAATCCCAACCTAGCAAATAACACTATAATCAAAAACAAACAAACCAGTACATAATTCAAAATGAGCATAGAAACATTATTAGGTGGAGTTAAGAGGAAAGGTTCTATAGAAGTTAGACTAGGGGGCACTGATGTTAACTTAGATGAGATTGAAAAAGCTATAGAAAGTAATCCAGCTGATGCAAAGGCTTGGTATAATAAAGGGGTTGTATTTGGGGAGTTAGAAAATCTTGAAGAAGCAATTAAATGTTATGATAAAGCTATTGCAATTGATCCAAATCACACAAATGCTTGGAATAATAAGGGGATTGCATTTGGAGAATTAGGATATCTTGATGAAGAAATTAGATGTTATGATAAAGTTATTGGAATAAATCCAAACTATGCAAATGCTTGGTTTAACAAAGGGCTTGTATTTGTGGAGTTGGGAAATCCTGGTGAAGAAATTAATTGTTATGATAAAGCTATTGAAATAAATCCAAATGATGCAGGTGTTTGGTTTAATAGGGGAATTGCATTTGGAGAATTAGGAAATCGTAAGAAAGAAATTGAATGTTATGATAAATCAATTGAAATAAATCCAAATTACGCGGATGTTTGGTATAATAGAGGGATTGCATTTGGGGGATTGGGAAATACTAAGGAAGAAATTGATTGTTATGATAAATCAATAAAAATAGATTCAAATTATGCAGATGTTTGGAATAATAAAGGGATTGCGTTGAAAAAGTTAGGTAGGATTAAGGAAGCCAAAAAATGTTTTTATAGGAGTGGGAAAATAAAAAAAACAATAAAATGAGCATTGAAAAAAACTTAACTGGAGATAGAAAAGGTTCTATAGAGAGTAGACTGGGTAAGGAAATAAAAGATCCATCTTCATCAGAGGAAGAAAATATAGAACAACCAGCACATGATCCCCCTACTATAAAAGAAGAGATTGTGCAGGATAAAATATACTTAACTTCAGTAGACCAAATAGTAGAATATACTGATGAATTCTGCAATTTCCTAAAAAATGTGATTGCTCGTGTAGACGGTTCCAAGTTGCAGCTTTTTGAAAAATATCTGTGGGATGGTACATATTATCTACATGATAGAATTTCTCAATTCAGAAAAGAGTTTGCAGATGGTATTAGGGAAATGCCAAAGGAACATATAAAGAGGTACATAGATAATCATTTTGTTAATTTCTCTGAACTGAATGACATCTTTCTTGATAAGATGCCCAACGAACTTCACCAACATATAATGGACTATATGCCAGATCATCATCCAGATGATTTGCACCCAGGAATAAAAAGAATATGGGAAGAATATGAAAGAAAAGCAAAAGAAACACTTGTTACACATTTAATTGAATCATCGCCTCCTGATGTGTTGAAGCATGCAGCAGCAGAGATGCTTGGAGTAGGTGAAGATTCTTTAATACTTGAATCACGACCAGAATATTATGTGAAAAAAGCTGTGTTTGCAAAAATTCCTACAACAGAAGAATATATAGAAAAAACTAATCGGACGTTATCAAATATAAAATGAGCATAGAAAACCAAAGGATTTAAAATAAATGAATAATTCTCTTAATGTATGATAGCTGAAGGAGCGGAAGCTCGTATATATGAAAAAGATGGCGATATCGTTAAAGATAGAGTTGTTAAGAGTTACAGGCTTAAAGAAATCGACGACAAGTTAAGAAAATCTAGAACTAATCGTGAAGTCAAGGTGTTAAAAAAACTCTCTGACACTGGTTTTCCTTCGCCTAAACTCATTCTGAAAGAAGATTATAAAATAATCATGGAGAAAATTGACGGAAAGAAATTAAGAGACTGTTTAAAAGTAGAACATTGTAAAGAACTTGGAAAATTAATAAAAAAATTACATTCTTTGGGGATTATTCATGGAGATTTAACAACATCCAAC
>CAZZGN010000094.1:0-4945 GCA_964654165.1 uncultured Methanosarcinales archaeon
AAATTTAATTTTTATTTCATTATCATTCCAATATAATCAACACATGAATCTTCGTCTCCAGAAATATCTGTAGAAGTATATTGTTCTAATAGTTCAGCTTTTTCAAAATCAACAGCATTCAAAAGAATTAAAATTGGACCAATTCCGCAAATTGTTGCACCGCTTTCTTCCACGAATTTCATTAAGTTTTCAGGATCTTTTTTTAAGATAAGTTCTACAGCTTTTTTATCAGCTTCTTTAACATTCTCACTTATGTTTTCTTTAAATGGAGCAAATCCATAATTGTAACCATGGTGTATAAAGTCAGAACTTGCAATTACACACACATCTCTTTTTAGATTTTTTACTGCTTTTTTTATTCCTTCCCCTACTTTTTTATAATCTATATGACTTATGACAATTGGAACAATTTTAAAATCTCTAGCAACAAATTGTAAGAATGGTAGTTGTATTTCAACAGAATGCTCCCTAACATGTGACATTGAATCCAATAATAAAGGAGTCTCTTTTACAATTTCTTTTGCTAATTCAATATCAACCTTAACTTCTCCGAAAGGAGTTTCCATATTATCTATGAGAACAGAATCATATCCCAAACCTGTATGATTTGGACCAATAATAATGAAAGTATCCGGCAGTTCAGATTCAGCTATTTTTTTGTAAACATGAGAAGCTGCTTTCCCAGAATACGGCAGGCCTGCATGAGGTGATATCGCTGCCTTAATTTTTCCTTCATGCTTTTTTTCTGGCAAACCACTCCCTTCAATAAAACAACCTTTTACTTGATGCTCTAATGCATTGAAATTGTCTGCGTAAAACAATCCAGCAACAACGGGTTTTCTTACCATGTTATCTAAAATCATATGTTTTTAGGAATGGGTTAATTATTGCTGATGCAACATTTGCCTGATGAGCACTTATCCTTCTTAGATATCTTGCAATCAAACTAAACACAACAGCTTTCTTAGCATTCATTTTTGGTTCTTTAACAATATTTGTTTTTATTTTTTTAAGCTTAGGATTAATTATTTTTTTGTGTATGTCCATAACTTTTCTTGCATCAGCTTTGTTATTCCTTTCATACGATCTAATTAATATTTCAAATGATTCTGTAATTTTATCTTTTGCTTCAATTATTTCTTTTAAATATTTTCCATTATCAACTCTTTTTCCATATAAATCTCTTAAATCACATATGTTCTTACAATAATCTCCTATTCTTTCTATCTGCCTTGCGACTTCAAGCATAAGCAAAAATGAAGTTAAATCTTCTCTTGGATTTATTGTTAAATGTGTAAGTATTTTTTCTCTCATATCTTTTTCATATTTATTTATCTTCCTATCCATAAGTTGAACTTTTTTAGTCTTGTTCTCTTTTCCAAACACACTTGTCATGGAATCTTTAAACATATCCTCTTCCATTATGAGCATATCATGAGTTTGTTTTTTTATTGTATCAAGTGTGTTCTTTTTCCATATTTTTTTTAATTTTTTGAACATGTTTTTTCACCTCGTGAGGAATATAAGTATAAATGGAATAACAAAAAACAGGGTGATTATGTAGATAAACGCTATCTTTTTAGATTTTGCTGCAACAGCCCCCATCCATTCGGCCATTCCAATAGGTATATTTCTTAATGGGTATATAATGATTATGCCAAATACGTTAAAAATAAGATGCGCAAATGCAACGCTAATAGCAATTATATTGCCCGTAACAAGAGCTGCCAATATTGCAGTTATGGTTGTTCCGACATTACTACCTAAAGTATAAGGGAAAATCTTTCTGACTGTGAGTAATCCAGCTCCGACTAATGGGACTACGACTGACGTAGTTACAGAACTGCTCTGCACAACCACCGTGATTATCATTCCAACAATGAAAGCTATTAACGGAGTTTTAAACAAATAGCTATCTATGAAATTTTCAGCCTTTTGTGCGACTAATGATCTTGTAACTTTTGTGAAGCATGTTAGTGCTGCGAATAATATAACAACAGCGACGATAAGCATGATTATAGAGGATTCATGAGTTAAATGTTTAATGAAAGTGACTATAGGTTGGACTATGTATTCTAATGGGCTGTTAAATGAAGAAACGTTCGCACCAAAAAACAACCCAGAAAGCCAGCTTGCAGATTTCTCAATAATATGTGTCATTAGTTCTAATGGTAATAATATAACAACAGCTATAAGATTGAAAAAATCATGAACTGTCGCTCCGGCAAATGCCTTCTTAAATTCGTCTTTCCTTCTTATATGGCTTAGAGAAACTATCATATTTGTTATTGTTGTACCAATATTAGCACCCATAACAACTGGGATAGCAAATCTTAATGGAACATTGCCTGTAGCCACTAAAGCTACGAGCATAGATGTTGTTGTCGATGAACTCTGCATGATGCTTGTTGCTAATATACCAATAAACAATCCAACGAGGGGATTTGAGATAGTGCTTAGTAGTGTTTCAGCAAAACCGCTTCCAAAAAGCTCGAAAGCAGAACCCATCAATTTTATACTCATAAAGAAGAAGTACAGCGCAGCCACTATGAGGATAATCTTCACGATATAGTCTCTTCTTTTCATCAATTCCCCCTACACATTCTAGAAATAACTCCTATATAAATTTGTGTTTTTTCACTGGAAATAGAAACCCTTTTAAATCAAATATCAATCCTTTTCAACATAAGCCGCGGTCGCATAGTCTGGCCATTGCGCAGGATTGCTAATCCTGTGTTCTTCGGGACACGGGGGTTCAAATCCCCCCCGCGGCGCCATTTTTAATGATTCAGTACATCAATCTGGTTTTTATATAAGTAACGTGAAACATCTGGTAAATAATTGAATTCTGCTACCCCTTTTATTGGCATAATCATTGGAAATATACAACCTTTTATTGCTTTTATTTCAAAATTATCTCTAAATTTATCTACTACTACACTAACACATCCTTTTCCATTTCTAGACCACCAAACCCATTCCCCAGCAATTCTAATTTGTTTCACATCTCTTTCTAATAAAAACCTCATTACATAATCCACTTCACTTTCATATTTATTTCTTGGATGCCTAATCTGTCTGTTGAAAAATAACACGTCGCTAGTGGATATTTCTAGAGAATTTTCTATTGAATGTTCTTCATACAATTCCGGTGACCATAATACTTCTTTTTCTACTACGGAAATTATTGGTTCATCATTAATTTTTAGTTTCGTTATCAAATTACCGATATTTTTTGAGAATTCATCATAATCCCCATATATTCTTTCATTTTTCTTCTCTGCAAAGCCAGGTCCATCATATAAAGAATAACCTCTATGAACAATAATAGTACAATGACCGCAAATTTCTTGTTTAAGGAAATTCTCAGGTATCTTAACATCAGGATGTAATTTCATAAGTAGAGGTATGAAAATACAATTTATAAACCTTTCTTTCTTAACTACTTACCAGTAAATATAAATAATTCTTATTACTCTTCTAACACATGTTAAACTTAGAAATTGGCATTACATTGAAAAATCAATTGACCTTCAAATACATAACTCGTAAAGTATTTTTTCCAGATGAACTTGGTTCTGTAAAATAGAATGCCTTTCCATCGATAAACCCAAATGTTGAAATGGGTTGATCTTTCCAATATCCAACTACTGTATCGAGATAAAAATCATCAAAATGGATGTCAACACTTCCGTTAGTGCAATTAGAATCATTCCTTACTTTAAGATTTTTAAATTTTGATTGAAAGCCACATCTAGAATCAATATTGAAAACTTCAGATACATTATCATTTGAATCCTCAAAATACCTTTTAAATACAGAACCTTCAGATGAAAACATTTCTTTGATACGGTTTATAAATTCTTCAAAATTCTCTTCAGTGAGAGGTTTAACATCCATTGATTTAATTAACCCAGTAATGCTCTCAGGTGACATATTGCGAGGTATACATTAAGGGAATATAAATCTTTTTAAAAAAATAATAGCCCCGCGCGGATTTGAACCGCGGTCCCAAGGCCCAGAACCTCGGATGATTGGCCACTACACTACGGGGCTGTAAAGTTTGAGAAACTCGAGATTGTTTTTAAACCTTACGGGAAAATGAACTTCCACGTTAAACAATCATACATGGGAAGGAGAGAAATCATTAAAGCAAGAACTAATAAACTGAAAAAAATCATCAATATTATCTCTTTATTGCTCAATTTCCAATTTTTTGGTCTTATTAATTTTGGAACTAACATTAACATCAAAGGAATCAATATTGCCTGTGCTGCTGCAAAAGTACACCATATAGATGGGAAGTCAGTACATACATTATAACCAAGATATAAATCCCCATAAAGAACATAGATCACACCTGCTAAGAAAGATAAATCAACTGTAAAAAAGATATACTCTGTGATAAATTTTCTTTCTATTCCAATATCTTTCTTCCAGATTTTATAAGCACAAACATGCCAGTAAACAAACATTAACATCCAAGCTGAAAGCCAAAAGAATGTTGATTCATGTCTTACAAAAAAAGCACCCTCGCTAAAAACCATATCTGAAAAAATGATATGTAATGAAACCAGTCCGATTAAATACAATGCCCATTTGCTTCTAAATGATGTGTTACCGACAACTTCTAAAGATCTTATTGCAAAATAAATTGCACTTATTGAAAAAATTAATCCTATCTTATATATTATCGAATTTCCTGTTAAGAGTGTAAGAAATTCAAAAAACTGATGCATACCAATTGCCAAGGAAGTTAAACAACAAAATTTTAAAAATTTAATCTGCCATTCTTTCGTATACCTTCTATGGAATATGAACCAATAAGCAATTGTAAAGAATATTATTATTGCAGCAGTTATTAACTGGACTTCTTGGCTGTAGCACATGTAGTTTTTTTAGTATTGATGATATAATAAGTTTACTATACAACCTCTATCTTATT
>CAZZGN010000095.1:0-4843 GCA_964654165.1 uncultured Methanosarcinales archaeon
AAAGAAGTAAAGACAATAGAAAAGAGACTAAAAGAAGAAGAAATACCTGCCCCAATAATAACAGAAGTATTACCTAAGGAAGAAGAGAAGAAAGAAGGCGAAGGAGAAGAGAAGAAAGAAGAAGTTAAGGAAGAGAAGAAATAATCTCTTTACTTTTTTTCCATTTTAAATTTTTTTTATTTAATATTTCAGAAACTTTTTGTTTATACTGGCCAAGGCCTTTCCAATCTACAACAATTAAGTCAATTTTTTCAGCTGTTGCCTTAATTGCTTTTTCTAAAGTTTCTTCGGAAAAATCTTCAAGATTATATTTAGCACAGCCATGACCTATGGCAATTTCTCCATTTATAATATGTTTTTTGAAATTTGGAGTGTGATGTAATCCACCAACAGCGATAGCAACCTGAATATTGTTCTTTTTTCTGTAATATTCTTCAAAATCTTTGTATGTTTTAAATGGTTTTAAAATTTCAATTAATTCTTTGATAACATCGGCAATAATTTTTCCATTTTCTTCTTTAATCCATTCTTCTTTTGTCGAACCAATTTCGATGAATAAAGAAGGTATTTCAATTGTGGGACCGTGATGAGTTACTTCCTGAAAGATTTCTCTTTCATATTTTTGTAATCTTATTAATGTCTCTCTTAATAAAAACGCTGGAGCTATTGAAAAAGAATTTTTATCCCCACCAAGTTCATTATTTCCCCAATTTCCTGAAGTGTGACAGCAAAATGCGGGGTGACCTTGTTTAGATGCATGTTTTGTTGCGAATATAATTAAATCTGCTTCTATTTTTTCATTATAATATATTGGTTCTTCATCTATGGATTTAACATTCTCTAAGAATTTTGAGATACACATTCCAGCTTCATCTTTTTCTGATACAACTACAATTACTTTCATATATCTATTAAAAAACTCTTTCCTTAATATCTGTTTCGGAGAATAACTCCTTCATAATGTATATATTTTTAACCGGATGGAAGAGCAAATCTTCTGAAAAAACTATGAATTAATCGAGAATTTTTCGAACTTGTCGTGGATTCTCTAATTTCAACGCAATGCCTCCGGCAAAAATGTAAAAATTCTTTTTAAAAACTAACACTTACTATATCAGTTGGGGTGTTATAAATGACAGAAAAAGAAATGATTATTATGTCAATGTTGAGACAGAATGCAAGGGAAACCTTGACCAAGATGAGCAAAAAATCAAACATACCTGTTTCGACAATATACGATAAAATAAAGTCGCATGAAAATGGCATAATTAAAAAACACACATGCATTATTGATTTCTCAAAACTAGGATTTAATACTCGTGCTTCAATAAGTTTGAAAGTGACGAAGGGTAAAAGAGAAGAAATGAAAACTTATCTTGTAAACCATCCAAACGTCAACACAATATACAAAATAAATAATGGTTTTGATTATTGGATAGAATGCATATTTAGACATATTAGGGATTTGGAAGATTTTTTAGAAAATCTTGAAGCGGATTATGGAATAAAAAAACAAGTTTTCTACATAATTGATGATATCAAAAGAGAAGCATTCATGGCAGACCCTGAGTTGTTGGATTTGGTTAGTAGTTAGTTACTTTTTAGTGGTGGTAGGGGAAAGGTTTATAAATGGATTATTATTATCTTATCCAATGATTAAAGAGAAAAATTTGGATGATTTGATAAAAGAGTTGGAAGACTATGATAAAGAAGGTCTAAAAAAAGCTGTCGAAGAAAATACCATTTATTTATGTGATGCCAAAGCTGAGAACTCGGGTTATGAAATAAGAATATTTGATGGAAATGATTCTGAAGTTTTGAATGATTATTTAGGTCTTGCTAAGGAAATAACATTCAGAGATGCTGGTGGTGGGACTGGAGAGAATCGTGACATTGATGAATATGACCTTGGAAAAGATAGCATGAAACCTTTCAAGCAATTGGTTATTGTTAAGAAAGACACAAGAGAGATTATTGGAGGATATAGGTTTGCTTATGGTGAAGATCTTCTTGATAAAGATGGCAAAGTTATAAGCCCTACTGCAAAACTATTCAATATGTCAAATAGGTTTAAGAAAAAATTCCTCCCTTATAGTATTGAATTAGGAAGATCATGGGTTCTACCAGAATATCAGAAACATGGCGGAAGAGGCATACTAGCCGCTCTTATGAAAGGGCTGGCCGGATTAATGATTGAATCTGGGAAAAGATATTATTTTGGCAAAATAACTAGGTACCCTCTTAAAGATGAGAAACAAGAGGATTTTGTTTCTGCGCATTTGAATGCATTTCTTGATACCTACTATAAAGGTAATTCTGGTTTGATAAAACCTCGTCGTTCTAAGATTGTTAAAATACCCAAAATCAAAGGGATGAAGTATGACAAGCTTGGAATGGGTAAAGCTTTCAAAGCACTTAGAAAAAAAATTGAAAATAAAAATTTGCCCCCCATATTATCAACATATCTGGGATTTTCTATAAGTTTAAGACATTTTGGAACTGCTAAAAACGAAGATTTTGGCAACGTTCATGAGACTGCTATAATCCTCGACACAAGAAGGTTATTTGATGATGTAATTGACTGGCAAGTAAAATCATATTTATCTGACCTAAAATCTATGCATAAAAAATCTCAAAATGGTATTGAAAAAATTGAACAATATTATAGGAGATTCTCTGTTAATAAAGATATCAAAACAAAAAAGGATTATATTAAGAAGCAAATTGTGAAAGAAGTTGACTACTTTTTTGATAAAAGAAAAAGAGATGTTCAGTATGTTGCTAAACTAATGCGATAAGATCTTCAGGTTTCTTAATAATATATTTTGGTTTATATTTTCTCAATATCTCTTCTCCATTCAAACCCCAAGTTACTGCTACCATGTCGATGCGTACTTTTCTCGTGGCTTGTATGTCTCTAATTTCATCCCCGACATAAAGAACTTCAGAATGTTTAAGATTGTGTGTTATTAACATTTTTCCAAGTCCGACTGATTTCGCAAAAATTTTATGATACGTCTCAACAAAATCAAACATATTGTCTAAATCATGTCTTCCCAAAAATGAATATATAACTTTTGTTCTGTTTGATGATAAAATTGCTATTTTATATTTTTTCTTAAGTTTTTCAAGAACTTCCCTCATTCCCTTCGGTAACTTCATCCTGCTCATGTTTTTTAATTGAAATTTCTGCGCTTCCAATAAAACTAATGGAAGTTTGTAAATGGGAACTTTTTGATGTTTAAGAAATCTTCTTATAGTCATATTTCTTAAGAGTTCCAAATCTTTTATTGGTTTGAATCTATATTTTTTTGCTGCGATATTCAACATTTCTTTAGCGTAAGGCATATAATCTGCTAAAGTTCCATCGAAATCAAATAGTATTAGTTTGTACGCCAATAAACATCTACCTCATCAGTTCTTTCATAAGGGTTAATTTCAACATTGTATTTATTACTTTTGGTATTCATAAGAATTCCTGTCCACGCAATCATTGCAGCATTATCAACATTGTATTGATTTTCTAATATAAAACATTTTGCTCCTCTTGATTTACACATACTATTTGCCATTTCTTGCAAACGTTTATTGCAAGCAACTCCCCCGCCCAATAATAATTCTTTTTTATCACAATGAGCTAATGCTCTTTCGCTTACTTCTAACAACATAGCAAAAACAGTTTCTTGAACTGAAAAACAAAGATCTTCTTTTTTATATTTTTTTATTTTATTTTTTAAATTTGTTAACAAACCACCAAAACTGACATCCATTCCTTTAACTGAATATGGAAGTTCAATGAAATTTTTTCCTTTTTTTGCTAGTTGTTCTATTTTTGGTCCTCCTGGAAAACCAAGTTTTAACACTCTTGCAAAACTATCTAAGAAATTACCAATGCCAATATCTAAAGTTTCTCCAAAGATACGATATTTTTTTCCTTCGTATGCAATTACTTGTGTGTTTGCACCTGAAGCGTATAATAAAATTGGATCTTTTGCTTTTGTTAATAATCTTCCAATTTCTAAATGGGCAATACAATGGTTGACACCAATAAGAGGTATGTTATGTTTTTTTGAAAGCAGTTTTGAGAAAAACTGACCTATCCTTAATGAATGTCCAATACCTGGAGCGTTTGAGAAAGCAATTAAATTGATATCTGAAATTTTAACTTTTGCTTTTTTTAATGCTAACCTTAACACATCTCCACAAACTAATGCATGGTGGTCTGCAACTTCAGCTGGAATCATTCCACCTTCTTCTGTTGTGAAATTATTTTTTTCATTACTTAATATTTTTCCATTGAAATCTACTACTGATACGCCAAATGTATGTGCTGTTGATTCTATACCTAAACAGAGTTCCATTTATTATTGGTTCTCTTATTTGGTTTAAAAGGTTTTCTTAATTTCCAAAATTCTTTGAAATAAATAAAAAGAAAAAAAACATCAAAGTCACAAATGAAAGGAAAAAAGAAACTATGTAAAGTATTAAGCATTAAGTGCAAGAGATAGGATGGTTGGTGACTGCGCGCTTAATACGTCGCCGAAGCTTCGTACTTATACGCCAGTTCCATCAAACCGCTGTTGTAGCGGAATCCTAAGATGTCTCTTTTCAAGAGGGGCTTCGTGCTTAGATGCTTTCAGCACTTATCCCTTAAGGCGTAGCTGCCCTGCATGCCCTTTTGGACAACAGGTAAACCAGTGGCGTCGAGCCTTCGTTCCTCTCGTACTAGAAGATTCTTTCCCTCAGACATCAACATCTCCAGTAGATATCAAACAAACTGTCTCACAACGTTCTGAACCCAGCTCACGATCCCTTTTAATGGGTGAACACCCCCACCCTTGGA
>CAZZGN010000096.1:0-4768 GCA_964654165.1 uncultured Methanosarcinales archaeon
TAAAAACTTGTTGTCATTAAATTTAAATAATTTGATTTCCTCGATAAAGCATGGAAAAAGAGATTGGAATTGTGTCAAGTTATTTTAGCCATATTAATGTTGCGGCAATAAAACTTTTAGGAAAATTAAAAGTTGGAGATAAAATTCACATTAAAGGAAATACAACTGATTTTGAAATGAATGTTGAAGAGATTCAAATAAAAAAAGAAAAAGTTGAAATTGCAGAAGAAGGAAACCATGTTGGAATTAAAGTCATGGAAAAAGTTCGGCCGAATGATAAAATTTACAGAATAGAATAATTGTAGAAGAGTTTTTAAATTAAATTTTCTTATAATGAATATGAAAAAAAGGGGACAGGTTACTATATTTATAATATTAGCAATTATAATAGTTGTCTTGGGTGTGCTGGCTTATTTTTTCTATGACGATATTAAAATAACTTTGGTATTTGAAGTTGAATCACCGAGGGGATTTATGGAAGGTTGTTTAAATGAAGATATTCAAGGTGCTGTAGATAAACTTTCTTTACAGGGAGGATACTTGGAACCGAGACATTATTTTTTACATGATGGAGAAAAGGCTTCTTATCTTTGTTATACAAATGAATTTTACAAACTTTGTGTAATGCAACAACCAATGTTAAAACAACATATTGAATCACAGTTAAAAGAATATATGCAAAGTAAAGTTGACACTTGTTTTGAAAAGCTCGAAGAGAAATACAAAAATGCAGGATATGAAGTCAGATTAACTCCTGGAGAAACAACAATAGAATTGCATCCTAAAAGAATTGTAACTTCTTTTGGACACAACTTAGCTTTGAAAAAAGGTGAGAACACACAAGTCTATGGTGAAGAAGCTGGACAAAAAATTGATATATCGCTGAATAATAATCTTTATGAACTAGTCAGTATTGCAAATAGCATATTGACTTGGGAGGCAACTACAGGAGATGCAGAAGTTACAACTTACATGGATTATTATCATGACTTGAAAGTCGAGAAGAAAAAGCAAAGTGATGGAACTACTGTTTATATTTTAACAGATAGAAACACCGAAGATAAGTTTATGTTTGCTTCTCGAAGTTTAGCCTTTCCGCCAGGTTATGGATTAAATGAAATACAATATGAGGAAGAATACAATGAAAAATAAAAGTTTGATAATAGGAATTTTCTTAATAATTTTATTAGCTGGAAGCTTATCTGCTGTCGGAGAAATTTCCTCCTGTTGTGAAAAATTAGCTGCAAATGGCGCAAGTTGTCAGAATGCTCCTGAAAGTGAATGCGACCCAGGATTCAAAATACAACCAACTTCTTGTGAGTCAACATCATATTGTAAATTAGGAACTTGTGTTAATTCAATTGACGGAACTTGTATGCCGAATACTCCTGAAGCTGTTTGTGATAATGCAAATGGTATTTGGAAAGATGCAGATGCCGACGATATTCCACAATGTCAATTAGGTTGCTGTTTAATTGGAGACCAAGCTGCTTTTGTTACACAAACTAGATGCGGACACTTGGCTTCTATTTATGGATTGGAAATTGATTTTAGATCAGACATTTCAAGTGAAATTCAATGTATCATGAATTCGGGAAGTGAAGAAAAAGGTGCTTGTGTTTTTGATCAAGGTGCAGAAATAACTTGTAGGATGACTAGTAAAACAGAATGTTTAAATGTTGGAACTGGTGAAGAAGGTGTAGAAAATGCTCAGTTCCACGAGGGATTTTTATGTTCTGCTGAAGAATTAGGATCTTTATGTAGCCCAAGTGAAAAAACAACTTGTGTCGAAGGTAGAGATGAAGTTTATTTTTTAGATACTTGTGGGAATGTCGCAAATATTTATGATGAAGATAAATTAGAAAACCAAAATTATTGGACATATATTGTTGGTATTGATGAAAGTTGTGGATACGGAGCATCTAATGCTAATGATCCTGTTTGTGGGAATTGCGATTATATGCAAGGAAGCACTTGTGGGAAAGCAAAATTTGGAGATACTCAACCTACAGAAGGAAATTATATTTGTAAAGATTTGAGTTGTGAATTTGATATGGAAAGAGATGGAACTCTTGAGAAATTCGAACATGGTGAATCATGGTGTTATGTTTCTGGAATGTATAAGCCAGTAGATAAAAGCTATACTGACAAAGTTATTTATGTTGATTACGATGAAGTAGATTTTACAACAACACTAAGACAAGGAGAGGATGGATTTGTAGGAACAATTACAGAAGGAGTTTCTAATATTGAATCTTTTTCAAATCCTGAAGAATATAATTTGCCAGGGACTAGGCATTTTAGATTGTTATGTTATAATGGGGAAGTTATGGTTGAACCTTGTGCAGATTATAGAAATGAAATTTGTACCCAGGGAAGAATTGATATTGAGGGAGTTGGTGATAATGAAAATGGATTCTTAACTGCTGTTTGTAGATTAAATTTATGGCAAGATTGCATTGAACAAACTAAAAGAAAGGAATGTGAAGACTTGACAAAAAGAGATTGTGTTTGGTTTGAGAACGATGACAAGGAAGGAAAATCAGATTTTTGTGCACCTTTATTTGCTCCTGGATTTAATTTCTGGGAAGAAGAAAGTGATGCTGAATTACTTTGTTCAAGAGCAAATGATAAATGTACTATTACTTATGAAAGAAAAATAGAAAAATTGCTTGGAGGCGGAGATGATGAAATTATTAGAGGGAAATATTGTGCAACATCTGATTGGCAAAAAAGAAGAGGAACTTTTTCTCAGATGCTTGGAGATTGTGGGAATAGTAATAATTATTTAGGAAACTTTGGAGACATCGGAGGATGGCTTTCTAAAACACATGAGAGAGGTGAGTGGAATTAAAATGAATAATAGAATGAGTAAAAAAGGTGCGATAAGTTTAGTGCAGATTATGATTTTAGTAATTGGGATTGTTGCTGTTGGTTATGCTTTTGGAAGTGGAGTTGAAGTTGTTAGTGCGGAAAAGAATGATTCTGGATGTTCTGAGTCAGCAGCTGGTCACCAAAGTTGTAATATTCATAATAATATTGTTCAATGTGGTATTCAGGGGCCTTCTGGATCCCAGAGTTATTTATGGACAGAAATAGTGCCTCCATGCGAGAAAAATACTAAATGTACGGTTACCGGTAAAATAGCTAAATGTGTTCCTATTGAAATTACTACAGAACAAGGACCAGATACTGCAAAATGTAAATCAAATGATCCAAATGCTATTTGTAAGAATGCAAAAACCATCTCTAAAGGGGAGAAACTTACTAAGGATGAAGCTGTAAATGGTTGGGAGAGTATCTGTTCACCTGGAACAGAGTGGAAAGGAGAATATTGGTTAGATTGCGGAGAAAACAATAAATTTATTTGTTGTGTTCCTACTGCTATTCCTGCTCCTGGATCTACTGAAGAAGTTGCTGCTCCTGCTCCTGTCGCACCATTACCAACAGATGTATTAACAACAGCACTTCCCTTCGGACAATTATTACTTGGAAAATTATTCAATACTGGAAAATCAAAAGGTGGGAGTTGTTCAGAATGGAATTCAACTGCAAAAACAGCTTTAGATAAAAAAATAGCGGATGGAAAGGAAGATGGTGGAACAAAAATGAGCAAAGAAGACATAGAAAAGGGCAAAAAAGAAGCGTGTTTAAAAAATTATGAAAAAGCTGGCACAGGGGCAGCAATTGGAGCATCTTTTTTAGCTGCATTAACATGGGCAACAACAACTTATGGTTTAGGTAAATTATTATTCCCTGCCTTGGGTGCAGGTGCAGGATTAACAGATTCAGCCTCGCTAGCAGCAGCAGCTGCAGTCGGAGTAGGTGTTTTTTCATCAGGACTTGCATCAGAATTAGGTGGTTCTGGATTGTGGGGGCTAATAGGCATTCCAATAGGATTGGCAATTTTTGCATTAACATACAGCGAAGAAAGACAACAGAAAAAAACATTCAAGAGTAATCCGTGGCATGCTCCATTGGGAGGAGAACACTGTGCAGAATGTAATGACGAACTTTTCGGATGTTCTGAATATCAATGTAAATCACTAGGACAATCATGTGCCCTTGTCAATACTGAAACCCCTGGAGAAGAAATATGCAACTGGGAAAACAGACACGACAATGAACCTCCAGAAATAAGACCCTGGGAAGATGCTTTAATCAGTGACGATTACTCATATGAAAAATATCCTGCAGTTTTTCCTGAAGATATTGGAGTTAAAATATGGTATGCAAAAGGAGAAATGGGATGTATTGATGCTTATACTCCTCTTTCATTTGGTATCTCATCTAGTGAAGCAGCAAATTGTAAAATAGATTATGTAAGAAAACTAAATTTCACATCATTAGACTTTGACTTTGGAGGAAGCTCAACATTCAAATACAATCATTCAGAAACAATGAGTTTGCCAGGGCCAAGTGCATTAGCTGCTCAGAATATAACATTAGAAAATGGGGGAGAATTTGAATTATATGCTAAATGTCAAGATGCAAATGGAAATGCAAATCCAGGGAATATGGTATTCAAATTTTGTGTTGACGACGGACCAGACACAACACCACCTTTAATTGTTACAACAGACCCTTTATCTGGATTACCGATAGCATATAATGTAACATCTCTAGATGCTGTAATTTATGTCAACGAACCTGCAAAATGTAAGTGGAGTATCTTAGACAAGACTTATGAACAAATAGAAAATGAAATGGCATGCGAAACAAGCCTATCAGAATTTAATGCACAATCATTATTACCTTGCGAAGCTGA
>CAZZGN010000097.1:0-4747 GCA_964654165.1 uncultured Methanosarcinales archaeon
TTTATTACATTAAAAAAGTTTTCTATATATTCAGGCCTTTTGTTCTGATATTTTAGATAATACGCATGTTCCCAGACATCTATAGCTAGGATTGGTTTTCCTTCTGGAATGTCTTGATTTGAAGTTTTCACAATTTCTAATTCTCCTTTATTGATTACTAACCAAGCCCATCCTGAACCAAATTGGGTTACAGCTGCATTAACAAATTTTTCTTTAAAGTTTTCAAAAGAATTGAATTTTTCTATTATTGCTTCTGCTACTTCTCCTTCAAATTTTGTATCTTTTTTTAAGATAGAAAAGAATAAACTATGATTTAAGTATCCTCCACCATTGTTTCTTATTGACATTTTAACGTTATCTGGTGCAGAATTCCAGTTTGCTACAATTTCTTCTGCTGTTCCTTCTAATTTTTCAGCAGAAGCGTTGAATTTGTCTGTATAAGCTTTATGATGCTTAGAATAATGCACTTCCATAGTTTTTGCGTCTATGAAAGGTTCTAAATCTTCATAATTGTAATTTAATTCTGGTTGTTCAAATTTCATTTTATTTACCTCAAATTTTTCCAATAAGATCTAGATCAGGTTTTAAAGTTTCTTTTCCTGGCTTCCAGTTCATTGGACAAACTTCTCCTCCATGTTTTTCAACGTATTGAGCAGCTTGCAATTTTCTTAATGTTTCTTCAACAGATCTTCCAATTGAGTTGTCATGGAATTCGAATGCTTTGACTTTTCCTTCTGGATTTATGAAGTAAGTTGCTCTAAGAGACAATCCTTCATCTTCAATTAAAGTTTGATACTCTTTCGTAACACGTCTTGCAGGGTCAGCTAACATAGGAAATTTAATTTTCTTTATTGTTTCAGATTCATCGTGCCATGCTTTATGCACAAACGCAGTATCTGTTGAGACTGAAATTACTTCTGTGTTTAGTTCTTTGAACTGTTCGTAGTGGTCTGCTAATTCTCCTAATTCTGTAGGACAGACAAAAGTAAAATCAGCTGGATAGAAAAAGAGTATTACCCATTTTCCTTTATAGTCTTTAAGACTGATTTTTTTTATTTCATTATTTACAAATGCATCTTCATTAAATTCCGGAGCATCATCGTTTATGTTTACCATTTTAATTATCCCTCTTTGTTTGTTCTTTCATTAATCTGAATGTTATTTTTTCAATACATTCTATACATTCATGGATTTTCATTAAAACCACCCTCAAAAACAAATTCTTCAATATTTTTCCTGTCGCTTTGAACTTCCATTTTTTGTAAGTCTTCTGAAAGGTCTTCTTTTTTCCCTTCTTTTCCTATTACAACCATAGCTTCAATATTGTAATCATCTGGAATTTTTAAATCGGTTCTTGCCTTCTCATAATCAAAACCTGATATTGTGTGAGTCACTAAACCATCCATGCTCCCTTGTAAGGCAAGAGACATCCAAGCAGCTCCTGTTTCAAATGAATGGGTAGGATTTGGTTTGTTATTTAATTCAAAAGATTTCTTTGATATTACTAATATTAAGTTTGAAGCATTCTTTGCCCACATTTTATTGAAATCGATTAATAGATTGAAAAATAAGTTCCATTCCTTTGTTCCATTCATTGCATAAATGAAACGCCATGGTTGATTGTTAAAAGCAGATGGTGCCCATCGAGCTGCTTCAAAAAGAGCAAACAATTGTTCTTTTGATATACTCTCTCCTGACATTGCTCGTGGACTCCATCTGCGGGGGAATACCTTACTAATCTTGAATTGTGTCTTTCTTTCCATTTTTTACCTCAATAACCCTCACTCTTTGATTCATACATTATTTTTGGACCTTCATAGAAGTTTACTGGAGAATAAGTCCGTATTATGTATTGATTAGTTATGTACATTGCATTCGCCCCTTATGATTACATCCACATTACTTGGAATAAAGTTTTTTCCTAAACGTTTCATTATGAATTTTAAAACTTCCTTGTCATCTATATCGTAGATTTTTTTTGTATTTTCACATACAAAATGGATGTGGTCATGTGAAAAACCATCATAGTGGTATTCGTGATTGATCTCTAATCTTAGAATGTCACCTTTCTCAGCTAATAAATTTAGATTCCTATAAACTGTAGCTAGAGTTATAGAAGGCATATTTTTCTTTACTGCTTTATATACTTGCTCAGCTGTTGGATGAGTTCTTACAGATTTCAAATATTCTAAGATTTTTGCTCTTTGTGGTGTGTTTCTCATTTTATTCTCCTTATTGATAATGATTATTAACTAGTAATCATTACTAATATATAAACTTTGTGGAAATCACATACTAATCTTTATAAATGACTGTCAAAACCTGATATGAATGATAGAAATAAGAACCATAGGTGGCTATGGAGAATTTGGAAGGAATTGCACTGCAATTAAAGTAGGAGATGAAGTTGTTATACTTGATCTTGGGGTACATTTAGAAAATTATATTCAAATGACTGAAGATGATGATAAAGAAGTTTCAGTTGATGAATTAACATTGGCAAAGGCTATTCCCGATTTATCTTTATTAGGAGATTGGAAAGAGAAGGTTGTTGCAATTGTTCCAACGCATGCACATCTTGACCATGTTGGTGCTATCCCTTATTTAGCTAATGAATTTAATGCAACAATATATTCAACACCTTTTACAGATGCAGTTATAAGATCAATATTAAGAGATAAAAAATATGATATTCGTAATGAAATGAAAGTTGTTAAGCTTAATTCAAAGCATAAGATTTCTGAAAACATTGAAATTGAATTTGTCAACATAACTCATTCTGTTCCAGATTCAGCAATGGTTGTTGTTCATACACCTGAAGAAAGTATCGTATATGCAAATGATTTCAAATTGGATAACACCCCTACATTGGGTGATAAACCTAACTTAAAAAGATTGAAAGAACTAAAAGGAAACGTAATTGCTTTGGTTATAGAATCTCTTTACGCAGGTGTTGAGGGAAAAACACCTTCTGAAAAAGAAGCAAAAGATATGCTTGAAAAATTATTAATTGATATTAATGAAGATGGTAAATCAATAATTGTAAGCACGTTTTCTTCTCATATTTCTCGTTTGAAATCTATTGTTGAAATAGGAAAGAAAATTGGAAGAAAAATAATATTTTTAGGAAGAAGTTTATCAAGATATGTTGAAGCTGCTGAAGAAGTTGGATTAATTGATTTTTCTGATGTTGAAATAAAAAAATATGGAAAAGAGATTAAGAAAAGAATGAAAACCTTGGTTAATGAAAAAGATGATTATCTTATTGTTTGTACAGGCCATCAAGGAGAGAAAAGAGCTGTGTTGTCAAGGATGGCTAATAATGAATTAGAGTTTAATTTTGGAAGTGATGATATTGTTGTTTTTTCTTGTAGGGTTATACCTTCTGAAATAAATGAAGAGAATAGAGAAATATTGGAAGAAGAATTAAAGAAAAAAGGAGTTGTTATCTATAAAGATGTTCACGCTTCAGGTCATGGTTGTAGAGATGATTTGAAAGAAGTTATTTCACTTTTAGATCCTAATTATGTTATTCCTGCTCACGGAACTTTAGAAAAAGAAAATGAACTTGCAAAAGCTGCTGAAGAACTTGGCTATAAAATTGGAGAAGATGTTCTTGTTTTGAAGAATGGAGAAACAATAATTTTGGAATAATTTCTAAAGAAAGAATTAAATACAAGTGCCTTTACCCCTGTTGAGAAAAAACATGGGACAATATAAACCAATGAAGAATGAATTAGAATATAAAATTAAAGCTAATGATAAAATATATGTGATTTCTCTCATCCTAGATAAAGAGTATATGAAAAAAAATGAATATTGGGGTGACTTGAATATAAGAACATTACATAATAAGTTTATTAATTTTTTTAATTCTGGAAAAACGATAGATGATTTTGCGGATTTAACTCCTTCATCCCCAGATAAAAAAATTGAAACAATACTAAAAAAACTGCCGAAGAAATATGATGCAGTAAAAGATGAATTAGAATTATTCCTAATCAATGTATACGAATATTACAAAGGGAATATAAGCTCTCCTTACAATCTTCAGAAAGCAAAACTTAGAAATGAAACTCCTGTGGAAGATGATGGTCCTGTGAACATTATAGATGATTGTCCTGTGACAATTATAAATACAAGTAGACCTTATGACGAACTTGAATACAGGGAGTACACTCCATCAAGAGATTATGATGGAAGAAGACCCAGAAAAAAATCTAAATCTGTTGAATGTAATAATAACCTCTATGGCAAAGGTGGAAAAAGGAAACAAGGAAAGCATGCATCTAATAAAAAAGTAGAGAGACCTAGAAAAGTCAAAAATTCAATTAACAAAAAAAAACGGAAATAATTTAATCAAAACCCACTATCTTGTTTATAATCCTCTTCGTACCTACCATATATTTCTAAAGTGTCTGGATAAAATTTTCCTTTATCAAACATTGATTTTAATTTTTCAAGTGAAACAAACATTCCTTGTTCTATTTCTTCTTTCTGAAGGATTATTTCACCATTATATATACAAAAATAAATATAAGCAAGATAATTATCAACATCAGATTTGTAATGGTGTTTGAACAAGAATTTTATTTCTGTATTGTCTATGCCTAATTCTTCTTTAATCTCTCGTAAAGCACCAGTTTTAGGATCTTCACCTGAACTAACCCATCCCCCGCTGAAAGTATCCCAATAAAGTGGTGCAATTTTTTTACATTTGGCTCTTTGATGAACGAATAATTCTCCT
>CAZZGN010000098.1:0-4744 GCA_964654165.1 uncultured Methanosarcinales archaeon
ATTCAACAAAATTCATTGCCCAACCCCCATCATCAAAGGAAAAGGAAGTTGACATTGTTTGATTGTATCTGTGTCTTGCAACCATTGCTTGACCTATTAGATTATAAATTATATATCTTGTATTTGTTTTATTTATTACTCCACTTGTATCTATTGAATATCCGGTGTAATTGTAAGTTGCTTCAGAGGAAAATTTAAAATCATGATAATATTGCGTTGCTGAAGCATTGTAAAGGGAATTTACTTCGCTAGAAGATAGGGCCCTCTTAAATATTAAAACATCATCAATTTGGCCTTGAAGGTAAAATCTTTTGTCTGTTGCACGCAAAGGGTCATATCCAATTGAGATAGAATCATTATTTGTTTTTAGGGAAGTAAAATTTGTGTTGTTTGAAGTTCCTGTTAAAATTCCATTAACATAAATCTTTAGATTATCTATTCCTGTTGTTCCATCCCAACTACACGCAACATGATACCAGGTATTTTCATTTAAAGAATCATTTGATGATACACTAACACCATAGCTACTTGCATCTGCAATAGTCATACGAGGAATTGCATTTGTAAAACTTAATGAATAAGGTGTTCTTGTTTCGTCTAATTGGGATGTTGCTGTTCTTCCTTTTGTTACTATTACAATGAAACCTTTTGTGAAATTTGTAATATTTACCCAGGCATTTATTGTTATTGCTCCTGTAATATCTAAACTTGCTGAATTTGTTATGTTAATAAAATCGCTATCCCCATCAAGATGTGTAGAATTTAAAAAAAATCCTGGTTTTTGTATTGCGGTACCATATTCTACACCATTATTTGAATAAGTTGAATTATCTACTGGGTCTCCACTTGCATCTACATTATCCATGGTCATCCATAAAACTAAATCATTATTGAAATCAATAAAAGAATAATGTTGGTTTTCTGTATTACTTGAAAGATTTAATCCCATAATGGTATTTACTGTTGCGGTATTATTTTGAGGTGTTGGAGCTACAAAATCTAAAGAAGACTCTATAATATTTAATGAAAATATGAAGATAATTAAAGTTAACACTATAAAAAATAATTTCCTCTTTTCCATATTTATTAATTGTAAAAAGAATATATAAGTTTTACTTGTGGCAAGCTTTTGCTATCAAAAGGCTTTTAAAGTAAATTTCTTGATAGATAATTATGGTTACTGGAAAAGTTATACAATTTAGGCGAGGGAGAAAAACATTTACTCCAAGGCATTTTTTGATTGAAATAGATGGTGTTTCAAATAAAGAAGATGCTGCAAAGTTCGTTGGTAAAGAAGTTGTTTGGAAGTCTCCTGCAGGAAAAGAAATTAAGGGGAAAGTTTCTAGTGCTCATGGAAATAACGGGGTTGTTAGAGCTATTTTTGAAAAAGGTTTACCTGGTCAAGCTATTACAACTAATGTGGAGATTAAATAATGGCAACATTAAGAAAAGCATATGCATATTCTAAGAAAAAAGTTACTCCATATACTAGAACTAGTAAGAGGAGACAGAAATCTTTTATTAAAATGGTGCCTGCTCAGAAAATTGTTAAATTTACTATGGGTAAAGTTCAAGCAAAAGACAAGGGTAAGTTGCCTCATAGGTTGACTGTTGTAACGACTGAGAAAGTTCAATTAAGACATAATTCTATGGAAGCTTGTAGACAGTTTTTGAATAAAAAATTAGAACAAGAATTTGGTTTGCAAAATTATGTTTTTCATATTATTCCATTTCCTCATCATATTCAAAGAGAGAATAAAATGATTACAGGGGCTGGTGCAGATCGTATGCAGACTGGAATGCAATTGTCTTTTGGTAAATCAATGGGTAAATCAGCTATCTTGAAAAAAAATGCTAAAATATTTGTTCTTGCTTTGGAAAATCAAAAAGCAGTTATTTTTGCAAGAGCTGAAATTAAGAAGCTTAAGTCAAAATTACCTTGTAAAATAAGGGTTGATTATGAAAAAGTTCTTAAGAAAAAGATTTCTAAATAGTTACTATTGCGTTGTGACAACAGATAGAAACGCTTATAAACTAAACAGGCTTAATGAAATTAAGAAAAATGGCTGAAGATAAAGAACCAACAAAAGAAGAGAAAGCGGCAAGTGATTTCCAAAAGGGACTATTAGAAGATAGTGCATCAAAGGATTTTTTTATTGCGGCTCAAGGTAGAGATGTTGGAAGATATGGTTCTGTAGGTAAACAAGCTACAGTAAATAACTATCTTAGTGCTCTTCAAGATCCAAGTTCATATTCTGCAAGATTTTTAGGTTTACCTTTCATACAGCAAGCACAAACTGCAATTAAAGAAGGTAAAGACATTTATGATAATACATCAGTTACAGCTAATCAATTACTTGATAATGCAAAAACTTTCTACACCACAGGAGTAGATGCTCTTAAAGTTGGAGATGCTTTAGCTCTTATGGGAATTGATCCTGAAAAAGCTAATGTAAACCAAAATTGGTATTTAGGAACTCTTGCTAAAAAAAATCCAGAGTTATATGAAAAAATTGTTGGAACACTTTTCGAAGGAATTGAAAGAGAAGGTGTTGGTCAAGCAATTGAAAGAACAGCAATTGGTATGAGAAAAGGCTTAGAATCTGAACTTAAACCAGAAGAACCTTCTAAATAATTTTTTATTTTTCACTTATTTGACTTCTAACTAATTCAGTCATAACTTGTAGAAATTCTTCTGTACGTTGTTGCCATAAATCTATTTGAACGCCTTTTAGATCACTAATCTGACCGTGTTCAATTTTTTTGTGAAGCATTAGTAAATCTCTAAACCATTCAACATATTGTGGTTTTAACATTTTGTTTGAAACAAATACATCTTTTAGATCAATTGCAATGTGTTCTGGTGAAGGAGGTGAAACATTTGCCGTCATTAAAGCTGCGTGAGATGAATCAACCATTGACCAGTATAATCCTTCAACTGTTGCTAACTCTGCTTGTTTACTTCTTCCAAGATGGACTGGTGCTCTTTTCAAGCAACTGTAAATTGCTTCTGGTGTAGATTTTATTTTTCCTGTTATTAATAAATATTTTAATGGAATAAAAAATCCTGCAAAGTCAATTAATGGTTCTCCATATCTTAAAATATTTAAAAGAGTTGGGTCTCCTCTTAAGATGTCTTCCCACCATGTGCTTAATTTTATTGTGTTTATGTGCAAGTCTTTTTGATATGGATTTTTTCTAATTATCTTATCTAACTCTTGTCTATACCATGCAATAAGTTCTTGGTCCCACTTAATTGATACATCATCTATTACAATAACTATGTCAATGTCTGAACCTGCTTCTGCATGCTGTTTTGCAACAGAACCAAAAAGAATTATTGACTTTACTATTTTGTTGAATTGTTTGTAGGTCTTTGTTGCAAAGTCCATTGCAATATCTGTTTCTTGTTTTAGATTAAGTGTTGTTAAAACTTTTTCTTTTGATTGCTTCTTTTTTTTAGATTTCTTTGTTGATTTTTTCTGACTCTTTTTTTTCACCATTATTATTCTTGAATATATATATTCCAGTATTTAAATATTATCACTCCATCGGTCTGCCAGACATTCTGCTTCCACCTGCGCCAGGTCTTGCACCACCTAATTCTTGAGGAAGAGAAGAAAATCCTGCACCAAACATTTCGTAATTTGTTTGTGGAAGAGACATTCCGATTCCTTCAGTATAACTTCCACCAGGCAAGGACATTGCTTCTGTCCAGTAAGGGCTTGGCTTTGATGCATAAAGTGTTGCACCTAAACTTTCAAGAGCATAAGGGTATGGGGAAGTTCCAAACTGCTGGACAAATCCTCCTGCTTCAACTATTTTTCTTCCTTTGAATCCTTTTTTTTCTAAAACTTCAAGTAATTCTTTTGTAGGAACATTTCCCATTCCAGGAGGAAGATGTGAATCTGAGAAACCGAAGTTGTCTGTTAGGTGAACGTGTTTTACATGCTTGGCAATTTGTTCTGCTTCTTTTACTATATCTTCTGTTTCAAATCCATGTTTACGTGCAAGATTTATATAGCCAACATCAAAGGTCACTCCTATTAATTCTTCTGCTTTTTGTTCAGCAACATTCTCACTATATCCTTCTTCTCTGGCTTTGGCAACAAATCGTTCTTTGGTTTCTTCTACCAATTTTTTCATATCTTCTCCATATGCAAAAGCACTTCCTGGATGGAAATTTTCTATTGAAAGTTTTGGAGATGTTTCTGGATTTTCCTTAAATGCATTAAACGCAACATTTGCAAATGTTTGAGCGGATTTTTCTCTTGCAAATTCTTCTATTGGAACATAAAGTTCTGGTTGTATTTCTTTCAAACTTTCTAATAATTTTTGCATTGCCCTTGATTGAACTTCTAAATCATAATGATCTCTTGCTGCTTCTTCGGGCGACTTTTCTATTCCTAAATCTTTTTTGTATTGTTCAGAAATTTTTATTAATCTTTCTTTATCATCATCGGAACTATACTTGAATGCTTTATTAAAAAGTGCTTTTGTTTGTAATTCTGTTTCGTGTAAATGAGTGTCTGCTGTTTGAACTCTAGAAATTACATCTCTTTGGGGCCCAGATAAAATTTCTTTTATTTTTGAAATGTCTTTGTTTTGTTCTCCTCTCATGATTATATCTGGGTAGATGTCTTTTACAACAGGATAATGTGTTTGTAATATTTGGTCTGCTTTGTCTTTTTGAAAAATAGCAGATGAAACAGCATCATCCCATTTTGTTTGATTAAGAGAATCT
>CAZZGN010000099.1:0-4741 GCA_964654165.1 uncultured Methanosarcinales archaeon
ATTCTACTCCTGTTGCCGGGACGACTTATAATATTCCGGTTTTTACTGAAGAAGATGAATATGATTCGGCAACCAGGCCATTATGGCAAGGGGGAAATGTTGCATCAAAGAGTGTAACCAATAGCATAAACAAAGCCACCTTTGTATTTAATTCCACTTCTGATGGAAATACCATTTATGGCGGCGCTCTTGTTGGCGGTGTTGGGGCCAGTGTGACTGGTGATACGGCTGACGGTAGTGGAGTAATGTATTCGGCATCTAAGTTTGAGGCCAGCAAACTTGTGGCTGATGATGACACGCTTAAGGTAACCGTGACTTTGACAGCAGCGGATGCATAAAAAGAAGAGAACGTAATATGATCAATATACTTTTGGAAGGTACAAAGAGCGGTTCAAGATGGCGCGAGCGTGGAGTTCTACCGAGTTTAGATATGACAAAATTTCATTGTTTTATTGAGACTACAAATAATATACCCGATTGGGTATTGTTTGTAGTCACGCCGCGAGATGTTGAGGTGACTGCGGGTTTAGATTACGTTGACGATAAGTCTAAAATGATTTTTGTACCTCATAATCTTGACTTTTCCGGAGATATCGACATGTTTGGCCCCGATCCAAGTAAGTCAATGCATTTTACTGCTGAGCAAAAAGAAATCCTTGATATTATTGGAAAACGAATTAGAGAAGTGGGGGGGAAGTATTTCCCTGATATTAAGACAACTGTGGATTTTTTTAATTCATTAACAGAAGAATAAAAATATGTCTATTTTTGACGCATATGCTCCATTAATGAGTGCGAGTTCGTCTTATGGAAGTTTGCCGCCTGCGGGGGCAGTTGATGGGACAACCTCCACTTATTGGCTTTCCGGCGGAGTGGTAGCGGCCTGGTTAAAAGCAGATTTAGGGGTCGGGAACACTGCCCTTGGCGGGAGCTATACCCTTCAAATGAATATTATCCCGGAACCGAACAGAGCCCCTCAAGATTGGACTTTTCAAGGTAGCGTAAATGATTCGGATTGGACAACTATTGATACTGTAACAGGTGAAGTTTCATGGGGTTCCGGTGAAGAAAGGGAATTTATATGTGATTCTCCAAGTGAAACGCCATTCAGGTATTTTAAAATTGATATAACAGATAATAATGGAGATGCCAGTTATACCCAGATAGCTGAAATAGATGTTTTTATTCCTGCATATACTACTGAAAAAGTACTTACTGAGGGTGTGGGTTTGTCTGATACGATAGAACCGGACCTTTTTGTTGTAGTATTAACTGAAGCAGTTGCATTAAATAGTTTTTCTGGTTCAGAAGAGTTTTATTCATTACTCACAGAAGCAGTTGGATTAAATGATACCATTGATAGGGATTTTTATTTTTATAGAATATTTACAGAAGGTGCTGAATTTTCAGATGTAGTGACGCCAGACCTTTTTGTCGTGGAATTAGTAGAGATACTTGGATTAAATGACATCGTTGGTAGAGACTTTTATTTTTATAGGACGTCTACAGAGGGCGTTGAATTAACTGATGCAGTAGCATCTTTCAATTGGACCCAATGGCTTGCACAAAATGAATATAGAGCAATTAAAAAATATTATTTAACTTTGACCGGAGCGGCGGACAGCACGACAGATGTTGTACTCCCGATGAAGTCATTCCAAGGCACGTTAAGGGATGGCGATCCAACATATTTGTCTTGTGTAATTCCGGGAGTAGAATATGCATCACAAATAAATGCCAGGTCAAATGGTGATTTTATAGTGGAAATGGCATATTTGCTTGACGGTGTTGAACAATACAAAGAGCAGCTTGCAATAGTTGATTTAGAGACTATTAGAATTGATGAAGGGGCAAAAAATAAATCAATCACATTATCTGGTCACAGAACAGAAAGCTTCGCATCCAAGAATGTTATATTGGATGGCGCTTCGTATTATAATATAAGCGGCGGAGAATACCAATACAGGCTTGCAAAAGTTGATATGTATTTAAAACCGGGAGACACGGTTGAAGTCAATGGCGATTCATTTACGGTAGACTATGTCAGCTATTTTGTTAGTGTTAGCAGACAACAAATGGACATTTCTGAATAATGGGCAAGGCATCAATCATATCATATATTGGCGTGGGTCAATACCAAGTGCAATTAACACTTGAAAGAGATCGGATCACGGCGGCTATTTCTGCATTGACTATTCAGATTGCAGCCATGGAGACAAAGATCGCGGGTATGGACGATGGTCAGGCAAAAGATATCGCTACGCTTCAGAAAACATCTATGGAAAAGAGAAAAACTCAACTTGAAGGGGTTACCGATCCTACCGTAAACGCATGGTGTGCAGACATGACTGATGACTTGTCCGGCAATGTGGGAACGGTTGAAATCCCCGGTGAGCGCGGAACTGTGCAAATTCAGCCTGGATATGATAGCAATGCTGCCTATAGTGCGGTCCGGGATGGCCAGCTTCAATCTGCTATTGCCTCTACTCCGGCCGGAGTATTTTATAACCTGGCTATGCTGCCGGGTTGGCAGAAATGGAAACCAACTTATAGAGTGGGAGTACTTTCCGCTTTGGATTTGGTTAATAATTTATGTACTGTGACACTTGACGGTGCAAAAAGCAGCGCCCAGGCCCTTGACATTAATCAGAGTTTAACTCTTTTAAGTGTGCCTATTGAATACATGGAATGTAATGCTCTTGTTTTTGAAAATAATGACCGGGTGCTGGTCAAGTTTGAAAATCAAAATTGGGTCGATCCAAAAGTCATTGGTTTTGAAACGAATCCAAGGTGGTGTGCTGCCTTGGTTTTAGTTTACGGTAATCCCGAAGAATATTTGGATATTTCGTATGCTGCCGAGTCTCCGGTGTTCGTTGCTGAGTCGGTTACTTGTACAGACGGCGGCACTGGAATTATCGCTGATGTTATCGATACAAGGTTGTATGGATCGTTTGTTAAGTGCTGGTCCGGGACATTGACCGGATTAATTTCAGGTGCTACTGCGACTGTCAGCTCTGCTATAGAAGACCATTATCAACGCAATTATGCTTACAAGAATGTTTTTGCCGCCTCTCTATCAGATGACACCGGAAGGCCTGAGTTTACCAGTCCGTTGGAAAAACCTCCAACTTCTGATGTGTCGGCACAAGGTGATCCTGCATCACGGCAGGAATGGACAAAGATAGTTGATGATTTTTGTCTTTCAGCGTTTATCCATTACCCTTTAGGCAAAGGGTCTTACGGTTCAGAAAAATGGGCTGTATCTGCATCATTTAAAGGCGAAATTGTAACGTGGGTAAGAAGTCCTTATACTTATTATCCTTACGACCAAAATTATGATCGACAAGTATGTTTTACCGGCACTTGTTTATTCGGCGACGAATGGATGGACACACATATAGGGTTTGATTGCTGGACTGAAACAAATGAAGAAACATCGGAAACAGAATATTATGTAGCAACTATGTGTGATGTTTCAGAACGGTTTTCCTTGTTTAAATACAATCCGACGACAAATAATATGGACCGTACAGTTTATAAATCGTCTACGGTTAGAGATGATTATTTTGATCCCGCTTCACATCCCGAAAAGCATGTCCGTTTGTTAGGATTTGGACGTGAAGCCAAGGATAAATATTATGCTTATTGGTGTTGGATTGGCGAGCATGGTAGTTATTATAAAGAAGAATTACTAACCGGCGAAGTAGAAAATATTGTAGAGACATCGACCGGGTATATTGTTACGGCAGTTTGGCAACCAGTAGAACGGAAGCTTTATTGTATAGTTCAAGAGAGCTCTGTTGCTGATGATCCGAACATAAGTGAATTTTCCGTGCAAGATGGTGAGTGTGTATGCTCAGGATATTATCAATACTGGGAATGTAGTATGTGCTCATCTTTTCAGTATAAGATAATAAACTTTTCCGGGAAGGTTTCTGTTTATGCCGCTCAATGTGATGAAAGGCAGGGCTTGGATGTTACTTCAACAGTATTAACTCTTGCATATCAAGTAGTTAATATCAATACTGAGTTTGGTGATTTTAAAATTGGTGTCATCGTTTATCCTGGAGGCTCAGGAAATATGAGGACAAACAGAACGCACAGACTCAGAACAAGTTCGTACGGGGGTTATTGCACGGATGGTGTGTCTTCGGATATAGCGATTGAAGCGGGCTCGAAATGTACGCTAACAGATCGAAAAGACTATGAGTTTTTAGGTGGCGTGCTGTCACCGAATGGCGGGATTGCATTTAAATATCGGTCAGTTGAATATGAAATAAAAGACATTTGTGCTCTTGATAGCCGTCCTGATACAGTTTGCGTTAGAAAATGCTTGACCACTGTTGGTGATTGTCCTTTAAATTGCTATTCGCCAGCACATTCATCAAGTTATGGTGATTGTGAATGTGCTGTGGAAGATTGGGAGGATCATGAATCCGGCGGCGATGAAATAGTTGCGGTTTCTGGTGATTTTCCATATGACCAGCATTGGCGAGCTATTTTATTGCATGGAGTTGGAAAGTTTTCTGCGGGTAGTGATACACCCTTGACTGAACATGAGGGGTTAATTGTTTACAAAAATGCTGACACTGATGATCTTTTTATGATGGACGGCGCTGTAAAAACTGACATTGGAAGTTATAAAAGAGCTTATTTCCAACAATTTTAGATAAAAGTAATACCTATATATAGGGATCGATCTAAAAACCTTGATATGGGCTTATAAGGCGGTTTAAATAGT
>CAZZGN010000100.1:0-4698 GCA_964654165.1 uncultured Methanosarcinales archaeon
TACAAGGAATAGAAACTAATCTTGCTATCTTGGATGAGTCATATGGTTACGTATCATTCAAAACTGAGGAAGTTAAAATCTTCGCGGAAGAACTCGCAGAAAAAATAAATAAATATTCTAAGTATGGGGAAGCAATTTTAAAGAATGTTAGTGGAATTGATAGATTTAAAGCAATGCAGTTGGAAGAGGTTTTCCAATTATATAAAAATTTTAAGGCAGAAGATATAATTTCATTATCAGATGTTGATGCAAGAGATATTCTGTTCAAAGCGCATGGATCTCTTTACAATTTAAATTTGGATGGAGATATGTGGCCCCTCTTCAATAAATCCGGAGAAGACATATCAACACAAATAGCTTTATTGTATTACATTGATGCTAGTAGAAATATAATAAAAGATGAGAAAAAGAATAAAAGCAATTTGATTACAAACAAAGGAAAATATTACATAGAAAGAAAAGAATTTACGGAAATTTTTAGTAAGGATTTAGACCAAATTGATAAAATACTTGCATTGACTGCTACTTTGAAAGAAAACGATAAAGTTTTAGATCACTTTTATTCAAATGCAAGGGCACCCTTAACTAGATTTGAAAGAGTATTGGAATTAATCGGTATACATTCTGTTGATGCTACTAAAATAGCTGATGAATTAAGGGAGAGATATACAACAATTACCCCTAGAGAGAAAAACCTTACAAATATACTTCAAGGATATAAAGATTTTGATTATGAAGAATGGGGAGAAAAACTACACAAAGGAGTTAGGTCAATTGTATATCATACAACTGGGGTGATTCCAACGCCAACTACATTACAGTTCGTTAAACCTGAAGAGATAAACCCCCTTGCACAACACATAGCACCAATAGTATATGTAAGTGGAATGGAAGGTGGAACTCCTAAGTTTTTCCATGAGGAAGGTAGTATGATAGAAACTACAATATTAGAGAATCTAGTAAAAAGATTATACCCAAACAATGATGTTTATGTTAGGACGAATATTGGCGCTTGTATTATTCTTGATATTAATAATAGAACTGAGTTGGTTTCACCTAAAACGAGTATAATTGAATTCCGTGATGAACTTCCTTATGATTCATGGAAGCTTCATCATTGGATAAACACAGGGCATGTATTAATTCATGAAGTAGACCATTCTGCTCAAATTGAAAAGAAAACAATGAAATTAGCATGTGCAGCACATGTTGGTTATTATTTAGGTTCTATGGCCTTAGAACATTTTGATTTGTTGGATTCTAAATATGACATAATGAAAGTCAACGAAAACTTAGATGAAAATTTTGTTGAGATAATAAAACAATTTGTCTATCCTCTACTTGCCAAAAAAGTAGATTCATCTATTTCACTAGATTCAATTTCACAGAAAGGCATGCTTTCATATTTGGCTTCTAACAATATGTTTAAAGTAAAGGATGGAAGATTAGATGTGGAACAATATAACAATATTGAATTGTGGGATTCAAATACAACAAACGCTGTCAAGGGATTAGAAGAAAGCATATTAGATAAAGATAAAGAGAAAATAAGTAATTATGTTACTTTATTAAAAGAACATGCAGATGAAATGACAGAAATTATAGAAACTGTTGCAGAATCTTTTAGTCTTTATGGACAAGAACAAATGATTAAAACATCAATTAATGATTATGTACTTGAACAACAAAGTCATTTAAGGAATCATATGATGAGACAAGGGGAGATGGGAAAGAAATACATTGAAATTATTCAATCATTCCCAAAAGAGAAAATAGAGGAAGAATTGAGAAAAAATAATATGACTTACCAGCAATTTTTATTTGATAATAATCAAGAACAAGTTCAAGAGCTTATTAAAAAAGGAGCACACCCATTAGATCCATTTGCTCATAAAGATACACTCCTGCCTGTCAATCTTAGCTGGGCTTTATTACAAGTCAGATACAGAAAAAACATACCTGTTATAGATGAAATAAGAAGAAACTCCAATGGGCCAATTACTTTTAATGAAACAATGCATACTGAAAACTGGCAGGAAGTCTATGCATTATTAAAAAATCAATAAACTTTATATACATCTAATCTACTTTCTGAACAATGGCGAGTGAAGATCAAGCTGCAGTGCTGGAAAACCAGAAAAAGCAATGCCCTTTCTGTAAAATAATCAAAGGAAATATACCTTCAAAAAAAATATTCGAAAGCGAAGACCATGATAAATCAAAAGGTGTGTTAGCTGTATTAGACATAAATCCAGCTGCAGAAGGTCATGTATTAGTCATGCCTCGTGAACACTACCCCATATTACCTTTAATTCCAACAGAAACGTTCGAGGAGATTTTCTCTGTAGGAATTAAGATAGCAGATATAGAAAAAATCCTCTTCTTAAAACAAGGCACAACAATTTTCATTGCAAATGGTGGTGCAGCAGGTCAGCAAAGTTCACATTTTATGATTCATGTAATTGCGAGAGATGAATTAGACTTAAAACAGTTTGATTTATATGAAAAAGATGTTGAAAAAGAAAAACTAGATGAAATATACAAAACTCTTGCCAGTAATCTTCCATTAATGCTAAAATCCGTATATAACAAATTCCCATTAAGAGATGAAAATAACAATCCCATTCCTTTAAAACAACATTTTTCAAAAGAACAAGTAATCAACATTATAGGACAAAATCCTCAACTAAAAGAAGCACTCATTCAAGAACCTTCTGAATTCAAAAAAGCCATTCCTTCAAACAACCAGCTCAAGATGATATTTGAAACTGTTGATGCAGATGAAATAATTAAACATTTTGTACCAAATTTCAATGAAAAACCTTCGCTAAAGCCAGAAGTTAAAGAAGCTGAATTTATAGACGATAAAGAAGATCCTCCAAAAGCTCCTGAGAAAAAAGAAACGGGAAACGCAAATTTAGATCTTGTTTCGAGGATGTTTAAATGAAACCATTAGAACTATTACAAAATAAGGAAGAGAATTATGTTATTTATGAAGATAGTGTTCTTTTTGCAGTCCTCGTAAAAAGACCAATGGTTGCTGGACATGTAAAAATATACGCAAAAAAAGAAGTTAAATATATTGAAGAATTATCCGATCTGGAAATTAACCACTTGTTCACTGTTTCAAGTTATGTTGCAACTGCAATTTTTGAAGGTGTCGGAGCACATGGAACAAATATAATATTAAACAACGGCTTTGACGATAATTTTGTTATTAATGTTATACCCAGAACAGATGGAGACGGAATAAATTTCCAATGGGATATGAAACAGGCAAAACCAGAAGACCTTGAAAGTGTTCAGAAAAAACTTAAACAACATACTGATTTTATTGGATTCAGTGTTCCAGAAGAAGAACCAACAGTTATCCAAAAGGAAATCGAAGAAGAACCAGAAGAGGAAGATTACAGGATTAGACAGATTAATAAAATACCATGAGGTGGTATAAATGGATGTTAACACACTATACAATCAAATTGAAGTTTTTTTTAACAATGAATATTTGTTTGCTTTGTTCATTTTTGTTATGTTTGTAATACTGTCAAAAATAGCCATATTTATAATAAGTAGGGTTCTCATGAATTTGGCAAAAAAAACAAAAACCGAAGTAGATGATTTAATACTAGAGACGTTGAAGAAACCAGTGTCAACCATTCTGATATTAATTGGAGTTTTAATCGCAGTTAATATAATAACTCTCCCAGCTATTGTTAACAAGGCTCTTCCTGGGATAATAGACACTATAATAATTATAATAGTAACAATCGCAATTATTAGAATATTTAAGATCATCCTCCATAGTTGGGGAGAATCATTAGCCAAAAAAACTAAATCTAAAATTGATGACCAACTTGTAAAATTGGCTGATAATTTTATTACAGCAATTATATGGATATTAGCTTTTGTTTTCGCACTTAATACATGGGGGGTCGCAATCGGTCCATTACTTGCAGGAATAGGTATTGGTGGAGTTGCAATAGCTTTTGCACTGCAGAATACTTTGGGAAATATATTTGGAGGGATATCCATTATTTTAGATAAATCTGTTAATGTTGGAGACTTGGTTAATTTAACTGGGGGAGTTTCTGGAAAGATAATGAAGATTGGACTTAGAAGTACAAAGTTAAAAACATTTGATAATGAAATGTTAGTTGTTCCAAACTCTAAATTAGCAGATGAAGTAATCCATAATGTTGCAATGCCTGAACCTAAATCGCGAGTTGTTATTCCATTTGGGGTTGCATATGGTTCAAATGTTGAAAAAGTTAAAAAAGTTATTTTAAGCGAACTTAGAAAAATAAAAAATCTTGTTGATGATCCAGAACCAAGTGTTAAATTTTTGGAAATGGGAGATTCTTCTTTAAACTTTAAGGCCTTCTTTTTTGTGGATTCATTTGAAAATAGATTTGCAGCAATTGATGAAGCAAACACTCGAATATACAATGCATTGAATAAAGCTAAAATTAATATTCCTTTTCCACAAATGGATGTTCATTTGAAGGGGAAATGATTTTTTTAAATTCTTAACTAAGGTTAAAAATAATTGAATAAATCTTAGGAATGTGATTCCAAGATTTAGGGAGAATTAGTACCTCCTACTTAAAGTTGGATTGTGTGGATAATTACTTGTTCTATGTGGGGCGAGCGAAGTATAAATTTGCGTTTAGCAATTTAGACAAGTGAGTGATTATTCTT
>CAZZGN010000101.1:0-4691 GCA_964654165.1 uncultured Methanosarcinales archaeon
TGCAGGAAATGATGCATCATTTAATTTCGGATTCCTAGCTTTGAATGGAGTAGCAGGTTATCCTTTCCTTACATTGATAAAAGACCAAGTAAGATATAATAATTCATTTGATCTTTATCCATTCCCGAATCCAAATTATTTTGTGATGGGGGAAGTGTCAGGAGTTGCAAGTACGCAAGTAAATTTCGAACTTAAATTTAATGAAGAAATATTCAATCTTTCAATCACCACAGACTTAAATGCAGTTGTTACTTGTAATGATCTTGGAGGATACAAATATTTATGTTCTTTTGATGATATGTTTGCTACTCTGCCTTCAACAACTCCACAAATTATCCACCAATTTAATATTTCTTTCACAGACGAAGATGGAAATGATATTTTTGCACCTTACAAATTTGTTGTTGATTCAAAATCACACACAATCTATTCAGTAGGACATCCGTCTATTACAATGCAGAACTTTTCAAAATTCGCACTTAATATGTCTGCGGATATGTCGGATGAGGCTTTCCCTGTAAAAGTACAAGTTGGATTGAGAAGTGCATCAGGATCAAGTTGCAATGGTGCTTTGAATGGGTATATGTGCCAGGAAGATAGGTTCTTTGTTAAAACAGCAATAGGTGTAGATGATTGTTTTGATGCATGCGAAATTAAAGATTATACCTGCTGTGAATTTAGAGCTACAAATAATGCATGTTACGGGGATTTTGGTTCTGTAAAGAATGACGGAGCTACTTTCCTATTTGGAGCAAATTGTACGCCTGCCGAAATTCAGATATTTGCTTCAGGGATATATGTTCCGCCAGGAGATATCGGAGTTAAAGATGTTTCTTTGCCGGAAAATATGTCAGAAGGAATTCATTATTTGAGATCATCTATAATTGATCAAGCAGGCAACACAGCTCAATATGAATCCACACTTACAATAGACAACACACCTCCAACTCTTAGTGTAGACGGCGTTTCTACATATCACTCAGACAAAAAATCATTATACCTTCCATTTGAATGGTATGATAACGGAACAATAAATTATGCATGGAGAACTAACGATGATCAGGTAACAATTTCAATTGCATCAGATGAATCAATAGAAAAAATATGTTTTGAATCCTACATTCAGCAATGCGACACAACAATGCAGGAAATATCATTAACAACTGCCGACTTAATGGCGGAAATTATGACACTTGACGGCACTGAAATTGCAAATGATATATCAATTAAAGCTTGGGACGCAGCAGGGAATCTTGCAATATTGAATTTAACTATTTATTCAGATAGATTAGGGCCTGGGATTGTTGGAACTAGAAGTGGTGATTTAACATTTGGAAATCCATTAAAAGTAAGATTTACAGAGCCTGTTCCTGAAATAGATACATTCATATTTAAAACATTTAATTCCACAAACATAAAATACACATTAACTGAATCTTCAAATGAGAATGACATTAAATTTGAATTTGTCAAAGGCGCCACATTAGATAACGGAACTTATTATTGGTACATTAATGCAACAGATAGTTTAGGTAATTTGTGGATATATACAGATTATTATTTCGAATTCACGGGTGATTCATTTAAGATAAACATGACACTGCCGACTTATGGATGGTCTGCATATGAAGTATTTGACATAGAGCTTGAAACGAATTATGTATCGACATGCAAGTATGATTATTATGAGAATGTCAAAAATTATGATTATATGGACTTCTATCTTGAAACGACAGACGGAAAACATCATAATGTTTTTGATTACAATATAAGTGGAACAGATCCAGAAGACCATGACGTTATTTATGTTGCTTGCAAAGATACATACAATGCGCAGTTCCCTCCAAACAGCAACAAGATGTTCGAAATGACATGGGATATTTATGCACCTATCATAAAAGAATCTTATGCAGAACCGTCGACGATCATAGATGAAACAAACGGAAAATATATGACAGATTTCATAATTGTTACTGACAAACCATCTTTATGCAGATATAATTATGGTGGTGGAATAGATAATTATACTTTAATGAATCATGGAGATTCTTTCCCTAACCAAGGAATATTTGAAAACGGAAGAGGATATGTGCATAAACTTGTTTATACACATTCTGCATCTCTTGGCAGCAAAGGAGTTTTCAAATATAATGTAAGTTGCATCAGCCTTGCAGATAAAGTAAGTCTTCCAAATACAATTGAATATGCAATTGATCCTTCCCAAGATATAGTGATAGAAATTATCGCGCCAGAAAATGGATACATAACATCCGATGAAAATGAAGACATAATCCTTAAAGTAAAATCAAACAGAGACTCACAATGTGAATATAATGTAAATGACAGCAACATCGCATATGGATTTTCTTTAACAAGCAATCAACAAAGAGACATAGAATTAGGTTCATTCAAATCCAATAGTTGGCCTGATAAGATGATGCTTGCGACTGTTACATGCACATCAGCTGGTGAGGAAGATTCAGCGTTCACGAGATTTGGTTTGGACATAACACCTCCAGTTATAGAAAATGTTACAGTTGAAGAAGTAAGCTGTGAAGTTGATGAATTAGAGATTGAGGAAATAATTGCCGTCGATATAACGCCAATTGATTCATATCAATATCAACTTATTAAATCATCAGATAAAAATGTGATTGTTGACTGGAAGACAACAACTAGAAGTACCAATATTAAAGTAGATGAAGATGATAATGGAGAAGATTTGAATTTAACGGAGGGAACATATTATTATTTCAACGTAAAAGCGAATAATACTGTTGTGAATGAGTGGAGCAACGAAGTGAAATCAGCTAATATTTTAGTTGATACAGATCATCTGGATTGTATGTGGTGCGGGGATGATACATGCTCTTCAACAGAGTCGTGCAGTTCCTGTTCTTCAGATTGCGGGCAATGCGGGTCTCAATGTTCAAATGGTGTAAAGGATTCTGGAGAATCTGATGTCGATTGCGGTGGAACATCATGTCCTAAATGCAATTTAACTGATACATGCAATACAAATTCAGATTGTAATTCAAATGCATGTGAAGCGGGAATTTGTGCTCTGCCTTTATGTGAAAATGGAAGACTTGATTCTGGAGAATCTGATGTTGATTGTGGAGGAAGTTGTGGTGGATGTGGAGTGGGTTCAGGTTGTGCTGTAGACGAAGATTGCATAGGAGATAGTTATTGTGATGCGATGGGAATTTGTGTTGCAGCGACTTGCAACGACGCCATCATGAACCAGGATGAAACTTCAATAGATTGTGGAGGAACATGCGCTTTACTGGGTTACCTTTGCTTTAATGGAGATTCCTGCAGTTATGATAGTGATTGTGAAAGCGATTACTGTGATATAACGACTTTTTCATGTTCTACTGCAAGCTGTAATGATGGAGTTAGGAATGGGGATGAAACTTCAATAGATTGTGGAGGAACATGTAATGATTGTGTAGGGGATGACGATATAGATTCAGATGGAGATGGGATGCCTGATTGGTGGGAGATTCAATATGGGTTTGATCCATACGATCCTTCAGATGCCTCAAACGACGCCGACGAAGATGAATTAAGCAATTACGAAGAGTATACATACAAAACGAATCCATTAAAAAAAGATACAGATGGTGATGGCTTCGTTGATATGATTGAAATACTTAAAGGAACTGATCCGTTAGATGCAAGTTCTTTCCCTAAATCGACAAGTATATGGAGCATACTCTTACTGATTTTATTGATAGCAGGAATACTCGGTGGAGGAGGATATTACGCTTATCTGCATTATTCAAAAGGTCGAGGAACAAATAGTGTGGGAACGCAGGTTTTAGGAGATACTGATTTGTCGAAGAATAAAGGAATGTTTTCTCGACCTCACAAACCTGGACAACTATCAGGTCCACCAGCAGGGAGAACCTCTTTGTTCGAGCAGAAGCAAAAAATAAAATCAACTGAAAGATCGAAATTATTTGATAAGTTTGATGAATCTGAGAAAGTAGAAAAAATAACACCTATGGAGAAAAAAGTAACGGGAGAACTGAAGAAGGAAGAATTCAAAATGCCCGTTGATAAAAAGAAACCCGAGTGGATAGATTTAACAAAGAAAAAAGAAGATACAGTGTTTAAAAAATTATCAAAAGTGGGTGAGGAACCGAAGAGTGACGTATTCAAAAAACTTGCTACGATAAAAAAAGAAGCTCTTCCTGAAATTGAACTGCAGGGAGAAAAGATTTCGTTGAAAGAGAAATTGGGAGAAGATCCATTCAAAGAATTAAGAAAACAGGTTAAAGGTGGGGGAAATAGTTTAGAAGAATTAGGTAAATTTGATGACAAGGGAGAAAAAAACGTATTTAAAAAATTGAGAAAGTTGGGGAGTAGAAAGTGAAGGCCCAGATGTCGCAGATTTTTGTATATATAATTACAGGAATAGTTATTGTTGCTGTATTGGGTTCGGTGTTAAATCTATATTGAAATTAATGGGTGATGTTTCAGATATTCAATGCATTGATTTTCAAAAAGACCTTGAAAAGAAATTACGTGGAGATAAAAGTACGGGAACAGTTGATGAAGTTGCTTTGAGAGTCAACTGTGATTTCATGGAGATATGTTTTGTTAGTGATCAGAAAAGTGATGCATATTACGGTCAGGATCCGTATGCAGCTTCTATAGATGAAGATGATTATCCTCTAATACAG
>CAZZGN010000102.1:0-4573 GCA_964654165.1 uncultured Methanosarcinales archaeon
TCAGAAGCGCAAGTTAATGCGTTTAAGAAAGTTGTCGATAAGATGAAGGAAGTTACGAAGGAAGAGAAGGAATAACAAAATTAAGTTTATCTTTTATAATCTTCATAAATACATCTATATGTTGGTTTATAACTTGAATAAGAGTTCTTATTACCACTATCTCTCCAGTCAGGTATGAATTCACTTTCTTTGTAAAGTTTTACTTCAAAAGTATAAGGCCACCATTTTTGACAATAAGTTAATCTATTTATATTCGCACCCGATGTGCCATCAGGATCTGTATACCAAACACCACCAATATTATGTTGATTAACTTTACCAAACCAATATGCAATTCTTTTTGTTTGATCAACAGCTGGAGGCATGATATCATTATCATCATCTTTTATTATCCCCATCTGTATTGTTTTGTATGCACCTAACCAATTACTTGTATTGTAATCTAAATTTTGATTAACTGCCCTACATCCTAAAACCCAACCTTCTCCTACAGAAGTTTCATAATACGATATGTTATCAACATTTATTTCAACATTCTGTGGGTAAAAAATAGTAGTACCAGTTTTATACAAAACACTGTCTTTATACCATTCATATTCATATCTTAGTTCCAAACCATACGAATCAGAAGCTTTACAATAACCTCTTAAATCATCATTGGTATATGCATTTGTTGGTTTAATTGTTGTACTTATAATTGATGGCGGGAGGAATCTAACAATGGGTGTAATTGAACTATTCAACCAAGAACTTTCATTAGTACTGCTTTCTGCTTTACAACCTAATGACCAACGTTCACCAGAGTTTGTCTGAGTGGAGGATATGTTACCTACATTAATCTCTATGTTGTTTGGATAATATTGAGTTACTCCTGAACTAACAACACCTCCATTTTTGTGCCATTTGTAATGGTATCTTAAATCTTGATTATTTTGATCATAGCCTTTGCAATAACCTAATAATGTTTCATTGGTGTATGCAAATTGTGGATAAATTCTCGCACTTATAATTTCAGTTGGATAGTCTTGTTCTAAATTTACTGGGGTACTGTTCAGGTATTCAGAAGTAGACCCATATCCACTTGCTGAACAGGATAAAATCCATTCGTCACCAAAATCTGTTTCCAAATAGGAAATTTGATCTACTAATATCTGTGAATTAACCGGATAAGTTCCTGCCGTTCCACTACTATGTAATCCTCCATTTTTAAACCAAGACCATGAGAAAGTAACCTCATCAATATAATCGGCACCGGCTTGACAATAACCCGATAAATTATCATAGTAATTTGGGTAGTATGGTGCAATAAACACATTTGTAATCTCTAAGCTCGGATCACTAATTGTAACTTCATCAATATCATATCCTGAATTTAAACCCATGCCATATGCTATGCATCTTAATTTCCAAATGTCAGTCAACTTTGTTTGATTATAAGGAATAGTATCAACTAAAATTTCTGTGTTAGGCATTGCTGTTGTATTTCCTGAACTATGTTCTTGAGTGTTGTTGAACCATGTCCAGGAATAAGTTATATTCCCTATACTTACTGAAGATGAATTGCAATATCCTTTAAGGTCATCTCCTGGTGTGGGTATCTCTGGTGATATTCTGGCGTTTATATCAAAAAATGTTGGATCGTGTAAGATTGTGATATTACTACTCTCATTCCAGGGTATCCAACCATAAGGGTCTGAAGTTGTACATTCGAATCTGAATAAGTCTCCAGGATTTGAAAGTGATTTACTCAGAGGACCATTCATAAACAATCCTGTTGGATAAGAAGTGAGAGTTGTTTGTCCAAGTATCATCGTTTGCCCATTTCTAACTCTAAACCATCTCGATGAAATGGATAATAACGGATCATCCAAGTCAGTTATGTTACAGTACCCATATAAAGCATCTGCATCATATGCAGGATCAGGTTCTATCCAGACATCACTAATTACAGGAACGAAATTTTGAATTTCAATTTCACTGCTTTCAATAAGGCCTGATTCATTGTATGGATCAAGTGCTTTACATTTCAATTTCCAGAAATGACCTCTAGTGATAAAATTATTTTGGATATTGCCTACATTAACAGTTGTGTTTTGAGGATAAGAAGAAGTTGTTCCACTAGAAAATAAGTTATTGTTCTTATACCATTCATAATAATACTTTAAATTTTCTAAATCTACATCAGTAGCAGAACAATGACCTTCTAATACAGCATTCCCATATGCTGGGTTTGGCAATATATATGTTTCTTGCATCACTGGAAGTCTATTCACATTCTCAATCTCAAGTAAAAATATTTGGGAGTCTTCAATCGTTCCATCAAATACTGTAACATTTAAAGTATAATTCCCATAATCAAAATAACCTGTTTGCCATGTGAAAATGTTGTTGTTTTGAGTAAATCTACTGTCATTAATTGAATATGTTAAGTTATTGTCATCATTCGAAACACTATTCGTATTATCTGGGTCTGTCGCGTTTACAATTATTGTAACAAGATCAGTTTCATTAAATCTTTGGTTATTAATAAAATCAAGAACTGGAGCTTGATTTACGTTAAGTATTTCAAGAGTCAAGATATGTGTATCATTAAATTCTCCATCAGTAACGGTTAATAGGATTGTATAAATTCCTGAATCTTCAAAACTTGTATCCCATGTAAATAAGTTATTATTCTGTGTAAATCTACTATCATTAATTGAGTATGTTAAGTTATTGTCATCATTCGTTACGTTATTCGTATTATCCGGATCAGTAGCGTTTACAGTTATCGTTATTGTTGAATTTTCATATCCCGTTTGGTTGTTGGGCATATTAATTGAAGGCATTCTGTTTGTATTAAGAACTATTACATTAAAAAATTGCCAACCGTATAATTCACCGTCAAAAATGCTTGCATTGAAGGTATACTCTCCAGATTGTTCAAAATTAGGCGTCCACGTGAATGTTGTTGAGTTTATTTGAGTAAACATGTTGTCAATTGAGTATGTTAAGTTATTGTCATCATTTGTTACATTGTTTAGATTATCTAAATCAAAGCCACCCAATTCTATTGTAATAGTTGAGTTTTCTTGAGTGTTAGTATTATTTACTGGATTTAATATCGGTGCCCTATTTGAATTGTTTACAGTCACAATAAAACTTTCATTATCGTTAAACATACCATCACTAACGTTTGCTGATATTGTATATACTCCAGAATCTTCATAAGTTGTATTCCATGTAAAAGTCGTTGTATTATACCTTACAAAACCAGCACCAAATAAATTATATGTTAAATTATTGTCATCATTTGTTACATTGTTTTCATTATCAGGATCTATTGCATTTAGTTCAACATAAAGAACATCCCCTTCATTAACCACATTATTTGATATAGGTAATAAATCTGGTGGCCTATTTACATTCAGAACAGTTATGTTGAATGATTCGTACGAGTTTTCCCACCCATCCCAAGCAGCAATTGTAACCTCATGCAATCCACTATCTTCATATGTCGCGTTGAAATGATAACCATGATTGGATGTGTATCCAGGTCCACTTACAACACTTAAACTAACTGTTTGGTTATCCTCATCTGTTACATTGATGTTTATTGTTAAATTTTTACCTTCATTCATAATATGATTTGGGATTGCACTTATGTTAGGAGGGTTATTTGATATATTGTGGTATATGATGAGTAAATCATCTAATTTTCTATTATTTGGTTCTCTTGCTATTATGTTAAAATCAAGAAGACAACTTACATTTGTACAATCTTCTGTATAATATTCTTTGTTTTGAAAGAATTCTGTCATATTAATTCTTCCAGCCGTTCCTGCCCAAACTTTTATATCATCATATATTATTACATAGTCTTCTATTGGGATAACAGTTATTTGGAAGCATGATTCTATTGTGTTATTTCCATCACTTGCAGAAACACATTTTTCATCTTGTCCGTACCAATTCCCATAACAAGTAAGTATTTCGTTGTTTAAAGTGCATGAAACTAGATTATTATTCTGTGATGCATTATATGAGTATGTTACGGCGTTTGAACTGTATTCTGTTAGATTGATCAAGACAGAAGTATTTATATCAATATTTTGACTTGGAATAAAAAGAAGTGGTTCTGTTACATTTACAATTAAGCACTGTTGCGTTGAATTGACATAATAGTCGTTGATTACAAAACAGCAACTACCATCCCCAACATAATCTCCTGCAACATAAACATCGACTTCGTTGTCGTAAGTGATTGAACAATTAATATCATTTGGGGAATTAGAAACAAGATAATACTCATCAATCATGTTTTCATAGTCAAAGGAATAATCATTAAGGTCCAATACATTTTCATTTATTCCTGAATATTGTGTTAATGTGATAGGGATAAAAGTTTCGTTCCATATTGGAGCTTGATTTAATGAACAATTCTGGTCACCATGGTTTTCACAGTATTCATTAATCTCACAATAGTCCTGGATATAAGTAGTTGTCTGCTGGACAGATCCAGAACATGTTCCCTGCGTTGATTGTCCTGTACAATATTTTTCGTGTTCAAAACGGTATATTTTTCCTCCCCAGT
>CAZZGN010000103.1:0-4399 GCA_964654165.1 uncultured Methanosarcinales archaeon
TATAGATAAAAATATAATATTTGATAGATGCAATTATTTACTTATCCACAGGTAGATATTAAATAACTTTGAATTAATATCTTCTTGATTTAAACAGTTTTGAGGTGTAAGGTTAAAAATATATAGATTATGAAAATAAGTAAAATAACATCAATAAAAAAGTATAAATCTTTCATTAATTTTAGATGGAGTAGTTTTTGTAGAAATAATGATGGGCAAGAATCTACATTAAGTCCTTTTAGTGTTGTTTTTGGCGAGAATGGATCTGGCAAATCAACTATTTGTAACATTTTAAAAAGCTTATCTCAAAATCAAACCTTCTTATATATCAAGTCAAACCATTTTCTAAAGGAATCAGAGGGGCGATTAATTTAAATAGTTGAGACACTTAAATAATAAAAAAATGAAAAGAGGTATAATTTTAATAATAATGCTATTCCTCGTTTCTGTTGTACATGCAGAGGATGGTCCTAGATTTTCAGATCAAGAATTGGACGACTTGATTTCTAAACAACAAAAAACATTTGAAATTGTCAGAAAGTGTGAAATAACCTCCTTTGTTCCGCCTGATCCGGAAGGGAGAGTTTCTAAAATTGACGTTCTTGGGTTAGTGGATAGAAAATGTAAAGTTATACTTCACACAGATAAAGGGGATGCAACATATTTGCTTTCTAGAGAAATATACGCCAACATATCAAATATTCAGGATTTAACAAATGGTGAATGTTCTGGGGAGTGTGAATATTCAGAATCCACATTTAAAGCACCTGAACCTAAAGATGAAGATGAATCTTGCATGCGAAAATGTATTATTAAAGATTGTGATCTTGGAGAACTTGCTTGTCAAAGACAAAACAGAGAAAAATGTGAAGAAGAATGTGACATGGTAAAAGAACCTGAAGCGGGAAGTGAATTGGAGCAATGTATAAGAGATTGTGTAGAACCTGGAGTCATATGTGAACCAGGAGGACCTGACGCTGGTGGGGAACAAAATCCTGCATGCATGGATTGTGCTGCAAAATGCACAGGCATTTATGGTTCAGGCAACAACTGCTTAACAGAAGAAGAATGGGAAGTAAAAGAAAAATCTTGTGAGACTTGTGAACATTGTTATGGTGAAGCTGTTTACGGCCCTTCAGGTGATGGTTATGATTGTATAACTGATGTAAGATGTTTTGACGCTTCTGATGAATGGGGAGATGATCCTGGAACAGGACCTGATAGTTGGGAACCCGGTCATGCACCAAGTGAAGACAATGTATACTGGTGGGATTATGAAGCAACATTAGAATTGACTGATGAAGGAGCATTATTAACTTATGATGATGGTGAGGAAGAAAAACAAGTTGAACTTAAAATTGAGGAAGGAGTTGACGCTGAATTAAGAGATGATGAAATTATTCTTAATAAAGATGGGAAAGAATATAGGGTAGAAGAAAAATCCGAAGAACTTTTAGAAAAACATAAATCAAAAGATGATGAAATTAAAGATTTAGAAATAAGAATTGAAGAAGATAAAGTAGCTTATGAATTAATAGTAAGCGAGGAAGTTAATCTGTTTGGGTTTATTCCAGTAGATAAGGAAGTCAGGAAAGAGATTGATGCAGAAAACTTGAGCTTAACTGACGAAAAAGAACCTTGGTGGTCTTTTTTAGCTCAAGAAAAAGAAATGTTGGAAAAGGTTGAAATAGAGGATTCTATCTGTACGGATAGTGATGGTGGAATAGATTATTATGAAAGTGGATACACTTACTATGAAATCCAGAATCCGAATCAAGGTGTTAGTCAAGATATGATTAAAGTTGTTTCAGAAGATGATCCAAATAAGGATAAATGCATCGATGAAAAGACATTAAAAGAAAATTACTGTCAGGATAATGAACAAAAGAATATATTATATGAATGTGAAGAAATATGTTACGAAAGCGAATGCAATACTTTTGATATATCTAATCTTAAAGTAAAAGACATAACCGATGACACGGCAACAATTCTCTGGAAAACAAATATCCCAACACCATCCAAAGTGGTTTACGGGGGTTTAGAAATAAATTTAGAATCAACGACAAAGAATCACGAAGTCAGTCTGACAGAACTATCTGAAAAAACAACATATGAATTCACAGTTGAAAGTTGTCAAAAAAAATTCTGCAAACAGATAGACTCAAAGTTCACAACATTGGATGTTGGATGTATGATTGATGGAATTTTTTATGAGAATGGAGATCCCCACCCATCAAATAATTGCCAGGTGTGTAATGTGGATTTTAACACAGCATCCTGGAGCAATTGTGATTTCAAAGGAATAATGTATCTAACTGATTTAATAGACCTAGCAATTCCTGATTTTGAATATGCAGGATATAATGTTGAGGGTGAAGAACCTAACTACAAGGTATGGTATTTTCCAAATGATGTACTAGAACATAAATGCTATGAGGAAGGAACTCCTACTAAAACAATTGTTTTTGACACGGATCCAGATACTACTCCAAAAGCTCAGTGTTGCTTGTTGGACGTTTGGTTTAATTGTACAGGGGGAGAAATATCTGAATGGTGGCCATTTGAAGGATTGCCTGCACCTCCTTCTCCAAATGCAAACTCAACATCCTAAAAGAATCAACTAACCTTCTCAAGTTCTTCCTTAGGATCGGGATTCATAAAAACTAACTGAGAAATAAATTCTAATCTGTCAAACATAGAATTTTTTGTAACTCTTCCGACCATTTTAACAAAACTGCCGAGCATCTCCTGTTTTAAAGGTTCGAACAATTCAGGCTGTTCTTTAAATTTCAGCATCTCTTCATCTTCCTTGCCTAATAATGCTTTAGCTTGATTCTTAAAACAAACTGCTCTTAAATTCCCACTTCCGTCGTCAATTTGCACATTCATAACATAAGAATAATTTGGAATCACTGTTCCATGCTCATTGCATGTAAATTTTCCATCTCCCGGACGAGCTCTTCTATTACAATCAGGGCATATCTCAAAAAATCTTGGTTCGAATACCTGTACTATTGTTGCCAATACTTCTATGTTTTCATCATTCTCCATAAAATCTTTAATCTGTTTTCTTCTACTTACATATTCTTTGACTTCGCCTATCGTAACACCTTCGGGATTCAATTCGAATTTTGAACTGTCTGACATATGAAGTTCGACCCTATTATTATTCGTTCTTGCCATGGCCTCTTTAACTTTTAGAATATCTCCTTCATTGAAATTAGCTAATTTGTCAGCCATATCATTCCAAAACGTGACTCTCATTCTTCCGGTTTCATCGCCAATTATTATACTTCCAACCTTTCCGTCTCTTCCGTCTTTTGTTGTGAAGTTTGTGACGTCAAATTTTCTAATTATTTTTCCTGCTGTTTCAACAGTTCGCATTCCTGCAATTATTTTTTCTATCTTGACTGGTCCGTTTAATTCGAATAATTTTATGCCTAATTCGTTGGCAATGATCTGAGCTGCACCTTCTTTAGATATTAATCCTGACAACTGCTCTGTTTTTTTACTGATTTTCTCGTCTATTTCTTCCTGAGAAAGCGTCGAATTCTCCTTGATTCTGTCTATTATTTCGTTTAATGGTAACTGCATCTCAATTCCCCCTATATGTACGAGAAAGTTATCATATTTAAAGTATTCGGAAATTGATTAACCTTATAAACTGGTCATCAATATCTCATTAACCATCTTGAACCACATTCTGGACACTTACCAAAAAAAGATATATATTCAGTCCACTTGGTTCGCTTCCAGGTATGCTTGCATTTTAAACATTTCATTTCTTACTCTCCAGCATGGATTTAGCCAACAAACCTGAAATACGTGCTAAACCATTAAGAGCATGCAAGAAAACAAGTAACAGAAATACTCCGATAATCGCTACCACAATTGCACTGAAATAACTATTAATAAAACAAATATTAATTGCTTCTATACAAAAAGTTCCCTGAAGTAATCCCATTTTAGTAATGTAATATAAAATAGGTGTCGCAATTAAACTTAACGAAACCGAGAGTAGTGTAACTAAAACTACAAAAGAGAATATTCCTAAAGGGAATTTGATAAAAAGATAAGCTAAACTTTTCCACGTAAATGGATCGTTAAGGTATGCTTGTATTATTTTCCATATTTTTTTCGGTTGTTTTTTTGGAACAAAAGAAATCTTTATTCCAAGCATCATTTTAGATAATTGGTATTCAAATATTGCAAACATACGCCATAACCAAAGAGTGCCAAGTAAAATTGGAATTCCTAATAGAGTGATTGCAAGCCCAATCCCAAGTGATAATAAAGTGACGAGAAAAACAAAGTAAAATATGCCTAAAGGAAATGACATCAATAAATAGAGCATATTTAGATAAGTCTGATCTTGTCTGATTACCTTGAAAAAATT